>CAKZKZ010000647.1 GCA_937124495.1 uncultured Dokdonia sp.
TGATACAAGTACTCCTAAGTAAAGCATGGCTTCACTTTTTTAAATACGGTCCTCTGGAGTGGGTTTGGCGTTGTATTTCGTACTGGAAAGTGTTGGGGATTCGGAAGAGTGTTAAAAAGTAGTGATACCCTTATTTCTCTGTGAGTAGTAAATAATTTAATGATATTGTAACTCATAGAATACGATATAATCGCCAATTAGCAGGAACGAGCGACGAGAAATCGCATTACAATGAGCCAGATGTGTGATCTCTCCTATAAGTTTATCCTGAACTTGACGAAGGATCGAGATTGTAAAGGTTTCCTAATTCTTTTTATTGGAAATAATTTTTAAAAATTCCGTAAGCATATTTACTAGCTATTTGTTCCACAAAAAGAGGGAAATCTACGTGTGCATCACTATTCGCCTTATCAGAAATAACACGCATGATTGAAAAAGGAACCTCATATTCATAACATACTTGAGCGACAGCAGCACCTTCCATTTCTGCGCATACGACAGATTCTAAATGGGTCGTTATAAAACTTACTTGTGATTGCTTACTTATAAATTGATCTCCGCTTGTGATGTCTCCTATGACCACTTTTGGATCTGTAATCTGTAAATTTCTTGCTTCATTTTTTGAAATTACATCCGTGTAATTTTTGATGAATAATTGACATGCATTCGTGAGTTGTTTCCTTTTGTCTTGATGCGTTTCAAAAAAGGTTTTGTGTAACAGCGGAATTTCAAAAATATCATATAGTGGAGAAGCATCCATATCGTGTTGGACTAATTGCTTTCCAATAACAGTATCACCTATATTTAAATCAGGACGTATAGCACCAGCAACTCCGGTAAATATGAGTTCATCTACATCAAAATCATTGATTAGTTGCGTAGCTGTGGTCGCTGAAGCTACTTTTCCCCAACGGGAAAACACCAATACCGCTTCTTTTCCAAAAAGAATCCCTTTATAATAATCTCGTTTTCCTTTTGTGTACTGTTCTGTATGTTCTAGATGGTTAAGCAATGCTTGAATTTCTTCTCGCATAGCACTCATAATTCCGATCATTTTTGGCTTGTATAAGTATTGAATAGCAAATGTAGCCTTTTTCAAATTCAACTTTAGATGTACTAGCACTTCGACAAGCCTCTTTAAACTTGCATTGCGATGCTCTTTGAAAGCATGAAAATAGGAATGAGGTATTAGGATGTAGTGACTCAGAATAGTTTCAAGATTTAGGATCGCTACGCTCCAAGACTCACGACCCATGATTCACGACTTTTTCCCTTTGTTTTAGTCCTGATTCGTGATTCCTCTGATTCGTGTTTCCATTTTCGTACTTCGGATGGCTCAGTATAAACTTCTACACCATGATGCTCTTTGAAAGCGAGAAAAGACATTAAGGATTAGGCATGGGGTATTAGGAAAAGATGACTCAAGATCGCTATGCTTCAGGACTCAGGACTCACGATTTTTTACTATGTTTTAGTCCTGATTCTTGATTCCTTTGAGTCGTGTTTCCGCTTTCGCGAAAGCGAAAAAAAGGAAAAACTACTTATTTCGTAATTCTTCAATCACCTTCGTACTCACCCAATAAATATCTTGGTTACTTGTATAGAAAAAGTACTTGCCATCTTTGGAGACGAAAGGGCAGAGTTCGTGGCCTTTTGTGTTGATCTTATCTCCCATGTTCTTAGATTGTGTCCAAGAGCCATCTGTGTTCTTGAAACTAATATACAGATCACCTCTTCCTAATCCTTCTGGTCGTCTTGCACAAAAAATGACATAGGTTTCTTCTGGGGCTACAAAAACATCTGCTTCATAATTAGAGGTGTTAATAGCATCACCTAGTGATGTGGCTTCTTGAAATTCTCCATTAACATACTTGGAGGCATAAATATCAAAATCATTCTTTTCTTTATTAGATGAAAAATACATCGTTCCAGTGTTTGTAAATGACATATAATATTCTTCTCTAGTCGAGTTGATATTAGATCCTGCATTGATAGGATCAGACCAACGATTACCTTGTTTTTCGACATACCAAATATCATGATCTTGTTTGGCTCCTGAACCATTTAATGCTTTTTGAGAGATAAAATATAACCGTTGTTCATCTGGAGAAAGAAAAGGATCATTAAACCCATATTTTTCATTGGATAAGATAGTTTTAGGCTCACTCCATACATTTCCTATAAGCTCTGAATAACGTATTTCAGTACCATTATTGGTATCGACACCATAATAAAACTCAGTGGCAGTTGCATTAAACACAGATCCAAATTCTGATTCTGTATTTTTAGAAATAACACCAGGTGCAAATACCTCTGGTTTTAAAGATGGCGGTTGTTGTCCCAGATATTTAAGACGATCCTCTACTTCCTGAGAAAAAACAACGAGAGGTGTTATAAAACAACAGAACAAGCAATTGATTAGTAGGCGCATATCTTCTTTTATTTTTATTTAAACGAGTTTTTATATGATTAGTTGTGTTGTTAATCTCTCCTGTCGCCGAGATGACTCAGGACCGCTTCGCTCCAAGACTCATGACTTTTTTACTACGCTTTCGTCTTGATTCTTGATTCTTTTGAGTCATGGTTCGCTTTCGCGAAAGCGGAAAAGAAGACTAAGGACTCAAAACTTAGGACTTTTCTTCAAAACTATATTCGAGATACGTTTACTCTTTTAATATCGTGATGGGAGTTCCTTTTTCGCCAGCATAAAAAACAATAAGTTCTACTGGAACATTACCTTCATTTCGTCCAAAATGCCAAGCGTTTACAAGTTCTACAATGGGTTCGCCTGCTTTAATTTGAGTACTTTCTCCAGATTCACTTACCACAGTTAATGTCCCGTTGAGTACAACACCTGCATTAATTTCGGGATGTTTATGTAGTGATAATTTTGTTTTGGGAGGAATCGTTACTTTTAAGATCGTTATCTCGGGATCACCATTTAGATACTTCGGGAGTGTGTCTCCGTTCCAACTTTGAGAGGTCTTAGTGAGTGTGACAACTTCGATTTTTGTGCTTTGTTCTGAGCGACACCCTAGCAGACTTATATAGGCTAAGCAAGATAGGATCCATATTTTTTTCATAGTCATAATAACATCTGTTCTGGTTGTGATGGCACCTTGATTCTTTCTGTTCAGAGCCTTAGAGTCTTAATTCTAACAAAACTAATCATTTCTATAGTAAACTACCCCGGGGTAAGTCCACGAGGCATTTTAAGAGAAAATCATTTAATTTTGAGGCAAGCCTCGGAGCATTTAAATCTCGATTATCGAGTAAAAGTGACGTAAGCCCCTTTTTATGGTTTTTCGCTTTAAGCGAAAAAAGATTCAAGATTGCTATGCTTCAGGAATCAAAAAACTAACAAATTTCAAACAGTGTATAGTGTCCAGT
>CAKZKZ010000648.1 GCA_937124495.1 uncultured Dokdonia sp.
GCTCGATCAGTATATTTCTGCAGCCGAGTCTAAGTGGAAAACTCAAAATGGTCTCGTGATGTTATTGCCTCACGGATATGAAGGACAAGGATCAGAACACTCAAGTGCACGTATGGAACGTTACTTACAGTTGTGCTCTCGTGATAATATGATAATGGCAGATGTGACGACTCCAGCAAACTTTTTCCACTTACTACGTCGCCAGATGAAATGGAATTTTAGAAAACCATTGGTGGTGTTTACGCCTAAATCATTACTTAGAGATAAACTAGCGGTAAGTACAAAAGAAGAACTAGCAACTGGGAGTTTTCAAGAAGTGATAGATGATGCACAAGTAGATAAAAAGAAAGTGACATCTTTAGTATTTTGTACAGGGAAGTTTTATTATGACCTGTTAAAAGAAAGAGATGGAGATGATAAAAACGAAGGTAATGGCCGTACAGATGTAGCCATAGTACGTATAGAACAATTGTTCCCGTTACCACAAGATCAGCTTAAAGAAGTGATCGCAAAATATCCTAATGTCACAGATTATGTTTGGGCACAAGAAGAGCCTAAAAACATGGGAGCATGGGGATATATGCTTATGAATTTTGAACAGGTAAAATTACGAGTTGCTTCTCGTAAGGTATATAGCTCACCAGCAGCAGGAAGTAGTACAAGATCAAAAGCAAGGCACAGAAAAGTAATTGAAAGTGTTTTTAAAGCACAATAAATTCCCACGTATGTGAGGATGTATAGCATAAGAATAACAGTTTCGAAGTAGGTGGATGAGAGTTCCCCTTTGCGGAAATTTAATTAATAAGTCCGCTTTCAAGGAGCGAAGCGACGCAGAAGTGTATACTGAGCGACGTCGAAGCACGAAAGCATATAAAGCGTAATTAGAATAACTATGGTTTTAGAAATGAAAGTCCCTTCACCGGGAGAATCCATCACCGAAGTAGAAATCGCACAATGGCTCGTTGAAGACGGCGATTATGTAGAAAAAGATCAGGCTATTGCCGAAGTAGATAGTGATAAGGCAACACTAGAACTTCCAGCAGAAGTGAGTGGTGTTATTACACTCAAAGCAGAAGAGGGAGATGAGGTAGCAGTTGGAGCAGTGGTTTGTCATATAGACACGGCTGCTGAAGCACCTGCTGGAGATACAAAGAAGGAAGCACCTGCTGAGAAGAAAGAAGCAGCTCCTGCTCCTAAAGTAGCAACCCCAGCTACAAAAACATACGCTTCTGGAACACCAAGTCCAGCAGCAAAAAAGATTCTTGACGAAAAAGGAATGACTTCAAGTCAAGTATCTGGATCTGGACGTGATGGACGTGTGACTAAAGAAGATGCTGTAAAAGCGACTCCTTCTATGGGAACACCGGGACCTGGTGCTAGGGGAGAAAGCCGTACAAAATTATCGATGCTACGTCGTAAAGTAGCAGAGCGTCTTGTTGAAGCTAAAAATACAACAGCCATGCTTACCACATTTAATGAGGTAAACATGCAACCTATTTTTGATCTTCGTAAGGAGTATAAAGAAGACTTTAGAACAAAGCATGGTGTTGGTTTAGGATTTATGTCCTTCTTTACACTAGCAGTCGTGCGTGCATTAGAAATGTATCCTGCGGTAAACAGTATGATTGATGGGAAGGAAATGCTCACCTTTGGTTATAAGGATATTTCTATCGCAGTTTCTGGACCTAAAGGTTTAATGGTTCCTGTGATTCGTAATGCTGAAAATCTTTCATTTAGAGGCGTAGAAAGCGAAGTAAAACGTTTAGCTATTCGTGCTCGTGACGGACAGATTACGGTAGATGAAATGACTGGTGGTACATTTACCATCTCTAATGGAGGTGTCTTTGGATCTATGTTATCTACACCTATTATTAATCCACCGCAATCGGGTATTTTAGGAATGCATAACATTGTAGAGCGCCCTATCGTAAAAGATGGAGAGATCATCATCGCACCTATTATGTTTGTAGCACTCTCTTATGATCACCGTATCATTGATGGAAAAGAATCTGTTGGATTCCTTGTGGCTGTAAAAGAAGCATTAGAAGATTTCTCAGAAATTGCCCGAATGGACGACGAAATGACCGAAGACGAAGAGTCTGAGCAAGCACTGTTTGAAGTCATGGAATATGTAAGAGTGACCGCTATGTTGTGTTTTAACGAGTTAGGTAAATCTCCCGAGCAACAACAAAGCGAGCCTAAAACCGTTCATTAGTTTGTTGCTTCTCTTAAATTTAATCCTCAAAGCGAGTTGACCTTTGTCTGTAGATAACACTGAATTTTTAAATCGCCAAAAACAACTATTGCAAGCTATGCAGCCCAATAGTGTTTGTATTGTGCCAAGTGCGAAGCTGACAACTCGAAGCCGCGATACCGAGTACCCCTTTCGTCAAGATAGTTATTTTCAATACTTGTGTGGTTTTCCAGAGCCTGAAGCATGGTTAGTACTCACTAATCACAAACAATATTCATGTGGAATGAGTATTTTATTTTGTTTAGACAAAGATCCAACATTGGAAATATGGCATGGCCGCCGTGCTGGACCCAAACAAGCTAAAACAGAATATGGACTGGATTTAACTTTTGCTGAGGATGAACTTGAAGAGCGATTGCTCGACATTATCGATGGCCATCAACATCTGTATTTTGCACAAGGCCATAATCCGCAGGCCGATGATTTACTATCAGATACTTTGCAAGCCCTGCGAGCTGCGCCAAAACAAAGCAAACAAGCACCTTCAAGCATAATAGATGTGCGTATTATTTTAGATGAAATGCGCTTGATTAAATCTACGGCTGAAATCGATTTGATGCGCCGCGCTGCTGCAATTTCTACTCAAGCGCATATTCGTGCGATGCAATTTGCCAAAACGGCTAAAAATGAGTACCACCTAGAAGCCGAGTTACACCATGAATTTGCGATGCAAGGTGCAAAACATCCTGCTTACGGCACAATAGTGGGCGCGGGTGAAAACGCCTGCATTTTGCACTACACCGAAAACAATCAACAGTTAAAAGCCAATGATTTGGTATTGATAGACGCAGGTTGTGAGTGGCAAGGTTATGCATCTGATATAACCCGTACGTTTCCGGTGTCAGGTACATTTTCTGCCGAGCAAAAAGCCCTTTATCAATTAGTATTGAATGCACAACTAGCCGCGTTCGAGATAATAGTACCGGGTAATACTATCGCTCAGGCAAGTGATAAAGCCATTGCGGTTATAACTCAAGGGCTACTGGAGTTAGGCATTTTAAAAGGTGAGCTTGCAGACAATATTGCCAAGCTGACCTATCGCGAGTTTTATATGCATGGGCTGAGTCATTGGCTTGGTTTGGATGTACATGATGTTGGCAATTATAAAATTGATGGCGAAGACCGACCTTTAATCCC
>CAKZKZ010000649.1 GCA_937124495.1 uncultured Dokdonia sp.
AAACAGTAGTAGTAGGTCTTAGTGGAGGCGTAGATAGTAGTGTAGCTGCCTATCTATTAAAAGAACAGGGATATAATGTCATTGGTCTTTTTATGAAAAACTGGCATGATGATTCGGTCACCATTTCAGATGAATGCCCGTGGTTAGATGATAGTAATGATGCCATGCTGGTGGCAGATAAACTCGGCATCCCTTTTCAGACCGTAGATCTGAGCGAAGAATATAAAGAACGTATCGTCAATTATATGTTCAAAGAGTACGAAATGGGACGTACCCCAAATCCTGATGTGCTTTGTAATCGTGAGATTAAATTTGATGTATTTATGAAAATCGCATTAAGTTTAGGAGCAGATTATGTGGCAACAGGACATTATTGCCAGAAAGAAACATTTACCAAAGACGGTAAAGAAATCCACCAGTTAATTGCTGGAGCAGATGGTAATAAGGATCAGTCGTATTTTTTATGTCAGTTGTCACAAGAACAATTGGCTAAAACTTTATTTCCTATTGGTCACCTTCAAAAGCCAAAAGTGAGAGAAATTGCTTTAGCGCAAGATTTAGTTACTGCTGGTAAGAAAGATTCGCAAGGACTTTGCTTTATTGGTAAGGTGCGATTACCTGACTTTTTACAACAACAATTACGTCCTAAAGAAGGTGTGATTGTAGAGATTCCTAAAGAGGTGGTGCCCGATATGGTAGGGGAGCATGTGGCTAGCAACGCTTTCGCGAAAGCGGACTTAGCTCAACTCGCAGAAAAACCTGTATACAGTATTGCTGATGGGAAGGTAGTCGCCAAACATCAAGGAGCTCATTATTTTACGAAAGGACAACGCAAAGGACTCGCTGTAGGCGGTACCGTTGAACCTTTATTTGTAATCGAAACCGACGTAAAAGAAAATGTAATTTATACAGGACAAGGTAAAAGCCATCCCGGATTATATAGAAAAGGACTCTTTGTAAAAGAAGAAGAAATACACTGGATTCGAGAAGATTTAACACTAGCCGTAGATGAAACCATGGAGGTTGAAGCTCGCATACGCTATAGACAAACTTTAGAAAAGGCAACCCTATATCGGGTAGAAGGAGGGATGTATGTGATTTTTGATCACCCACAATCTGCCATTGCCGAAGGACAATTTGTAGCATGGTATCACGGAGAAGCTTGCTTAGGTTCTGGAGTAATTTCGTAACTTTATAGAAAACTACAGATTTCCAATGGATTTTACGCTGAGCGTAGTCGAAGTGTGGAAATAAAAAAAGTACTTATGAAAAGAATACTACACTGGATATTCCTACTTATCCCATTAATGACCTTTGCACAAGAAGATGCATGGGTATTTTTTACAGACAAAGAAAACGTAGCAGCAAGCATTGCAAACCCTATTAGTATTCTTACCCAAGAATCTATAGATCGTAAAGCAATGCACGGAGTTGTCATTGACGAAAGAGACGTTCCTGTAAATGAATCATACATTACAGAGATAAAACAACAAGCCGGTATTACGGTGCTTGCCAAATCAAAATGGAGAAACTGTGTACACGTACGTGGCTCAGAAGAAGCAATTCAAGCACTGGAAGAATTACAAATAGATGGAGCGTTTTTTGTTTCTGGTATTGAGTTTGCCGATGATAGTATTACACGATCTTCAGAAGGTTTTGGATTTATAAAAGAAGATCCTTTAAATACACAACGGGTAGAATATGATTATGGTGCTACCGAAAATCAAGTTACCATGCTTAGCGCCGATTTTTTACATGAACAAGATTTCACTGGTGACGGGATGATCGTTGCTGTTTTAGATTCTGGTTTTCCAGGGATAGATACCAATAACGGTTTTGCAAGAACACGTGATAATGGACGCTTACTAGATGGATATGATTTTGTAGATCGTGTAGACGATGAGTTTGCCTTTGCAAATAGTAGCCACGGGACACGTACTGCTAGTGATATTGTTGGATTTATACAAGATCAGTTTGTAGGAACTGCGCCAGATGCATTCTTATATTGTTTCCGTACAGAAGATGTAAACAGTGAAAACCCTGTCGAAGAATCATATTGGGTTGAAGCAGCCGAGCGTGCAGATAGCCTTGGTGTTGATGTGATAAATACTTCTTTAGGGTATCGTACTTATGATAATCCTGCTT
>CAKZKZ010000650.1 GCA_937124495.1 uncultured Dokdonia sp.
CTCAAAGGTTTTTTCTTGCCCAATGATTCTTAAAGTAGAACCACCATCGCTAGAAGAACTGGATATGATTAATCCACAAACGGTATTAATCTCAGCATTACAACTTAAAACACAGAATAAAGCCTATTTTGAAAAATTGGCTACAAAAAGAATCACTGCCATCGCCTTTGAATTCATCAAAGATGATGATGGCACCTACCCTGCTGTACGCACGCTTTCTGAAATAGCAGGTACTGCCGCCGTACAAGTTGCCGCAGAATTGATGAGTAGTCCTGAATTAGGCACAGGAATGCTGTTAGGAAACATCAGTGGTGTTCCTCCAGCAGAAGTTGTCATCATTGGCGCTGGTACCGTAGGAGAATTTGCTGCACGATCTGCTATAGGCTTAGGAGCTAATGTCAAAATATTTGACAATTCTATTACCAAGTTACGTTGCATACAAACCAACATAGGAAGGCCTATGTATACGTCTACCCTACAACCTAAAAATTTATTTAAAGCATTAAAACGCTGTGATGTAGTTATAGGAGCGGTACGCGGGACTAATAGATCACCCGTCATTGTAACAGAACCTATGATAGAAGGCATGAAAAAAGGAGCTGTAATTATTGATGTAAGTATTGATATGGGTGGATGTTTTGAAACAAGTGATGTCACTTCTCATGATAAACCAACGTTTGTAAAACACGGAGTTACACATTATTGCGTACCAAATATTCCTGCTCGATTTGCTAGAACGGCCTCCATATCATTAAGTAATATATTCACACCTTACCTTTTAGACATAGGAGAAGAAGGTGGCATAGAAAATAAACTAAGATTTGACAAAGGATTGAAAAACGGTTTGTATTTTTACCACGGCGTTTTGACCAACAAGTCGGTAGCAAATTGGTTTAATTTACACTACCGAGATATCAATCTTCTTATTTTTTAATATATGCGTTTATTACATCGAATCGGATACTATTTAGGTGGTTTCTCTATAGGTTTGATCATTTTAGCTTTTTTCTTTAGTGGCAAAAAAACAAGCTGTGCTTATTTTCCAGAAGCTCGCGTTTTAAAAAACATTAATTTAAAGCAATATACGCTTTCGCGAAAAGCGCAAGAATCACTAACCCAATTACAATTAGATACAATTGCTATCAATTATGTGTTGAAAAATGGTGATATAGATTTTGGCGAAAGCCAGCCAAGAAAAGAACCATGCCCAGAATATGCTGTATATGGAGGCACTCAAAAAGAACAAGAACTTAAGATCGTTCTTGAGAATTGTGAAGAAAAAGTTCTTATAAGAGACATTTCTATCGTAAAGGACTAAGGCGGTTTTTGCTTTCGTACTTCGTTCGACTATACACTTTAACAAGCTCTTTGTGACACTACCAAAAAATTGCTGTATGGTTATGCTTTCGCGAAAGCGGAAAAAAAAGAAAGTTTTTTAATACAATACCAACTATTACTCTAAAGAGATTATAATTTTCTACGTTTACGTTCAGATTTAATCAATTCTAATTCACGGTTTGTTTGTCCAGCAACTGATGTGTTTTCCTCTGCTCTTCTGATTAAATAAGGCATCACATCTTTTACAGGGCCAAATGGCATATATTTGGCCACATGATACCCTTCTGATGCTAAATTAAAACTAATATGATCACTCATACCGTATAACTGTCCAAACCAAACACGTTGATCATCTATAGCAATAGATTTGGTTTTCATAATCTCCATAGCGAGTAAGCAACTTGCTTCATTATGAGTTCCTAAGAATACCGATATATCCTCTAAATGATCAAAAATATATCGAAGTGTATCATTAAAGTTAGTATCTGTAGCTGCTTTACTTGCACATATAGGTGTTGGATATTCTAATTCTTTAGCACGATCGTTTTCCTTTTCCATATAGGCGCCACGTACAATCTTCACCCCTATTTTAAACCCTTTTACCTTAGCATCTACATGCAATTTTTTAAGATACTCTAATCGATCCCAACGATAACACTGTAATGTATTAAAAACAATGGCTTTCTCTGTGTTATATTTTGCCATCATCTCTGCCACAAGATCATCTGCAGCATCTTGCATCCAACTTTCTTCCCCATCTATAAGCACTGCAACATTTGTTTCTTTGGCTTTTTTGCATATGCCATCAAAACGAGCAACAATTCGATCCCATTCTTCTTGTTCTTCTGAAGTGAATGGTTCTCCCGCTGTTTTCTTTTGCCAAATAGCAAAACGTCCTAAACCAGTAGGCTTGAAAACAGATATAGGCATTGCCTCTTTTTCTTCTGCAAAATCTGTAAGCTCTATTACTTTTGTAAAACAAGCATCAAATTGAATTTCATCCTCCTTCCCTTCTACGGAGTAGTCTAACACAGAGCACACACCCGCGTTATATAGCTTATCCATTACAGGAATACAATCATCTTCACTCACACCTCCACAAAAATGATCAAACACTGTAGAACGAATAAGTCCTTCTACAGGCAAGTTTGCATTAAGCGCAAACTTAGTCATAGCAGTTCCTATGCGCACAAGAGGTTCTTTTGAAATCATCTTAAATAAAAAGTAAGCACGCTCAAGTTCGCTATCAGATTTAAGAATGAAAGCACGTTCTGTATTATCAAAAATAGAAGAAGACATAATAGTATATTTTGTGTTACAAATATAATTCAAACTGAATGTGAATTACACAAAAAGATGTAATTTGGTGCCTTAAAATAAAATCTATGCAGCCTATCAAAGCTTCGAGCTATGAAATTGTTTTTAACACCTCTGGATATGAGGCTCTCAACCATCTGATACAAGCTTCTACCTATTCAAAAATAGTTGTTATTGTAGATAGCAATACCCATGAACATTGCCTTTCTGTTGTACTAAGTGCATTGGGGACCTCTACAGCGATAGAAGTGATAGAAATTACACCTGGAGAAGAAAACAAAACTATTCAAACCTGCTCTGGTGTATGGGATGCTTTAGCTGATCTCAATGCAGATCGAAAAGGTTTAGTCATTAATGTAGGCGGAGGTGTTGTAACAGATCTAGGAGGGTTTGTTGCCAGTACTTTTAAAAGAGGTATGGATTTTATAAACATCCCTACTTCCCTACTCGCTATGGTAGATGCTTCTGTTGGCGGAAAAACAGGTGTAGACTTAGGAAATTTAAAAAACTTAATAGGTGTAATTAATAATCCGCAATTAGTCTTAATAGATACTGGTTTTCTTGCCACCTTACCTAAAATAGAAATGCGTTCCGGTTTAGCCGAAATGTACAAACACGGACTCATAGCAAGTGAAGTGTATTGGAAACAATTATCAGATTTATCTACGATGACTATCGAAGATCTTAATACATTGATTTACGACAGTATTCTCATCAAAAATCAAGTAGTTCTTAAAGACCCTACAGAACAGAGTATACGCAAAACATTAAACTACGGACACACCTTAGGACATGCAATAGAATCATATTGCTTACCGCATACAGACCTAGAAACGTTATTACATGGAGAGGCCATTGCAATTGGGATGATTTTAGAAAGTTACATTTCAACGAAAATAACTGGGTTACCACAAACTCAGTTTGATCAAATAAACAATGTGCTTTCAGAAATGTATGATGCTGTTGATTTTTCAAAAAATGACATAGAACACATTATAGAACTCCTAAAACACGACAAAAAGAATGCTAATGGAAAAGTGAAATTTGTCCTTTTAGAGTGTATAGGCAAAGGAATTATAGATCAAGAAGTACCTAATGAATTGATTTATGAGGCATTTGACTTTTACGCAACGACCCAATAATTAAACCGGTATTACACATTAGAACTTTGTAATGGGAGAGGAAACAGCAATAAAAAATGACGTTCTCTGAGTTTTAACAAAATAGTTTGTCCTGAGCATAGCACAACGATATATTTTGCAGCTGCTTCAAAACGGAATAGATTTTCTAATGCATAGTAAGGGTTAAAACTCCCTATTACAAATAGCGCTCTTTAATAATGGACACATGATGTATCTCATGTCCAACTGTTATAAAGCCTAATGCTCTTACCGACATCAAACTCCCGCTTCCAGATCCTATCTCTTTAAGCATAGTATCATCAAAGTTTTTATAAAGTACGACGGTCGCATTTCTAACAGCTGTATATTCTTCTATAAGGGAATCCATAGTTCTTGAGTCTGCCTTAGAAGGTAGTATGTAATCATTTTGATCAAAACCCAGAAGATCTACTTTGTCTTTTCTCGCAAATCTCATGGCTCTATAAGAGAATATACGCTCCGTATCTATAATGTGCATTAAGACTTCTTTAGGTGTCCATTTATCAACATCATATCGATAACTCAATTTTTCAGTAGGAATCTCTTTAAAAAAAGCAACGACAGCATCTTTACTCTCTATGAGTGCATTAACAAGCGTAGTTTCTTTATTTATTTTTCTTATAAATGGTTCGTAATAGGGATTGTATTCTGAAGGCATTACATCTTTAGTGTACATAGAAAACTATTTTTTTAAAAGAAACAACCTCAGGTAAAGCCCATGAGGCATTTTAAGAAACAAACTATTTGATTTCGAGGCAAACCTCGGAGCATTTAAACCTCGATTATCGAGTAAAGGTACTAAAAAACCCTTCTAGAATATCTAGAAGGGCTCTCATATCATTAAATATAATGTATTAGACCAAATCTTGAAATATAGAATGCATTAATCGTTTCTTATCATTAATACTTTCATCTAGAGAAATCATCGTCTCTGTACGATATACGCCTTCAATATCATCTAAAAGGAAAATGATATTTTTTGCGTGATTCGTATCTTTCGCTCTTATTTTACAGAAAATATTAAATTTCCCTGTTGTTACATGTGCTACCGTTACAAATGGAATTTGAGCAATACGTTCTAATACAAATGTAGTTTGTGAGGTTTTGTTCAAAAATACCCCTACATATGCAATAAAGGAATATCCTAATTTTCCATAGTCAAGTGTAAGTGAAGAACCGATAATAATTCCCGCCTCTTCCATTTTTTTAACACGTACGTGTACAGTTCCTGCAGATATAAGTAATTTCTTTGCTATATCTGTAAAAGGTATTCTTGTGTTCTCGATAAGCATATCGAGTATCTGGTGATCAACTTCGTCAAGTTTGAATTTTGCCATTTTTGTATGATTCATTGAATTTAATTCAAAATTAAATCATTTTTACTGAATAATGTGCAATTACAAAAGCTAATTTAAACTATAACGTTATCGTAATGCCCTTATCCACATTAAGATGTCTTATATCTGGTTTTCCAATTAACTTTTCTTCCAAAAGTTTTTTAATTTTTATTCCAGAAACATCAATAACTCGATGTCCAAACATAGAAGATGTCTCCTCTTTTAATGCTAATTCAGGAATAAATTCGATACCATTTCTAGTCAATTTTTCTGTAAATTGAATTCCAACATCTCCATCTACAGCATTTTTAAACAAGATATCACAGTAGCATTTTTGATGCTCAGGAATTGCTAAATACGTAGCTTCATTTATAGGTAATGGATTGGAAACATTTTCTAATGCAGCAACAATAGCCATGAACACGTATTGCCTTGTGATCTCTCTATCATAATCGCCAGGATAATGACCTGCTTCAAAAAGTATCGTAGGGACTCCCCCTGCTTGAAAAGTATCACCTGTACAATTCAAATTGAAACCATCATCATACAACCCCATATTACCAGGTAAATATGGCATCAACTCATTATATATATGCGCTATTACTTGCATAGACCGCTTTCGCGAAAGCGTAATACTCCTACTTTTATCTGCAGAAGGTGCTAAAAACGAAAGTATCGATGGTTTACCTGTGTCCTCAAAACCATAAATCGTACGTTGTCCATGAAGATTAAAACAAAAATGAGGTTGAAAATCCTTATAAATTCCCCACAACAATGTGCTTTCTGGTTGTGATCTATGCTGTGCATCTCTATTTAAATCAACCTCATTTGCATTAATACGCGTATATGCAAAAGCGCCATCTGGATTTAAAATAGGAACAACACAAAGTGTACAAGAAGATAAAATGGTTTCAAAAAGGGGATTTTCACCCACTTGCTGAAACGCTTTAAAAAGATCAAATACAGCTTTTGTAGTCGTACTTTCATTACCGTGCATTTGCGACCAAAGCAAAATTTTCGTTTTTCCAGTACCGATAGTAACAGTATGGATAGGTCGTTTTTCAACAGAAAATCCGCACTGTTTTACTTCAAATTCTGAAGGTAATTTCTCTAATAATTCGAGAATAGAATCTACATGAATATAACGTCCTAAGAGTTGTTTTTCATGATTATTTTTATGCCAAGTTAAAAGTGTTTCCAAATGTATTTCTATTTTCTGTTTACAAAGTTAAACTTTATTAAATTTACAATTGTAAACAACCTAATCCAACAGCAATGTTCCATTTGTAAACACAAATCAGTGTAATTACCTCATATCATCATGGAAATAATCCATATAAATAAAAATAAAACATATATTGTTTTTAAAATATTTAAAATCAAATATTTAACGGACTCAACTAAAGTAATTGTTTATCTTAAAAATAAATAAACACAAGAATCATTGCGGAGTAAACATCAAAAATTTACATTTGTAACGTATATACAGTATACAGAATTATTTACAATGGTAAACAATAAGAATTTCATACAAAGACTGGAAAAAATCCTTAAAGAATATGAATTATCAGCAGCAACTTTTGCTGATAAAATTCAAGTAGGGCGCGCTACAATTTCGCATATTTTATCAGGTCGGAATAAGCCAAGTTTAGACTTTGTTATGAAAATTGTACAGACGTTTTCTCAGGTAGATTTATATTGGTTATTAGAAGGGAAAGGCTCCTTTCCAAAAATAGAAAAGCAACCTATCTCCACTCCTACCTCCTACACAAAAAAGCAAAACCCAAGCCCAACAAAAAATATAAATGTAGCTACAAAGAATTCTAATCCTATTGTAAATTCTTTACTTCAAAACACATCAAGCAAAAAAATAAAGCGAATTATTATCTTCCTAGAAGATGGTACTTTTGAAAGTTATGAGACTCCATAGTCTATACATGTTGTATTTTTACACTATGGTAAAAAAAATCCTATATACACTTACAATCTTCCTGGTTGTTACAGCTTGTAAAACACCTCAAAGAGATTGCACTTCTTTTAAAACGGGTGAGTTTAGCTATGAAGAACTTTTAGATGGAGAATTAGTTACAACACGTTTTACACGTAATGATACGCTTGAAGTAGCTTATTTTAATGAGAAAGTTGATTCTTCTAGTATCCGATGGATAAATGATTGTGAATGGATTGTAAAGAAGATACATCCAAAAAGCATGAGTGAGCAAAAAGCAGTTCATATGAAGATTTTATATACCGAAGGAGAATTTTATACCTTTGAGTACTCACTTGTTGGAAAATCCAAAAAACAAAGAGGAACCGCCAAAAAACTAAACTAATGTTCGAAATTTTCTCTTCATCAGATGCATGGATTGCTTTACTAACACTTACCTTTCTTGAAGTAATACTAGGAATTGATAATATTATCTTCATTACACTAGCTTCAGATAAACTTCCTGAAAAAAATCGTAAAAAAGCAACTTCTATAGGCTTGTTATTAGCTATGGGTATGCGTATAGCGCTATTATTTGGTATTTCATATCTCATCGCACTAAGTATTCCTTTTTGGCATATCAATACTTCTTGGTTGACCGCAGGAATAAGCTGGCAGGCTATTATCTTATTTGCTGGTGGAATTTTCCTTTTATGGAAAAGTGTTCATGAAATACATGAAAAAGTGGATGAGGCCGGTGTTGAAGAGCAAGAAATTAAAGATAAAAGCTCTTCTTCCTTAACAAAAGCTATTATTCAAATTGCCGTTATAAATATTGTTTTCTCTTTTGATTCTATCCTTACAGCTGTAGGAATGACTAGCGGACTCTCCCCTAACCCAGATGATGCTCTTATTATTATGATCATTGCCGTGGTCATTTCTATCATTATTATGATGCTATTTGCAAATCCTGTTGGAAATTTCATAAGCAAGCATCCGTCATTACAAATACTAGGGCTTTCATTTCTTATACTTATAGGGTTTATGCTTATTGCGGAAGCTGCACATTTATCACATTTTAAAATCTTTGGTTC
>CAKZKZ010000651.1 GCA_937124495.1 uncultured Dokdonia sp.
ACTCTCTAAATCAATAAAAGGATAAAGTTGTTGATAATGTTCTTGCGATAAGGTATAAATTTTCTCTAGAGATTCTTTGTCTTTAAATTGTCCACCTTTGGATCTGTAATTCAAAATACTTTTGACCGTATTGAGTGGCAGCCCCATGGCATCCAAATCCATTGGACTTGCGGTATTGGGATCAAATTTTTTAGGTTTCAAAGATACAGAGACCTTTTTTTGCCCTCGGACGCTTTTTACATTCCATTTTTTAGAAGTATTATTCGCCAAGGCTTTTTGTGAAATGCCTTCTTCGAAGGCGGCAATATCTGCTTCCCAAGGACTGAAATCAAGCAATGTTTTAGTCGAAAAATAAGTATAGGTGTAGGGCAAAAGAATGAGCAGGAGTAAAATGCTAATTAAGGTTATCGTACCATTGCGCTCTGTGCGAGAATAATAAAAAAAATCTTTCAGGCGATTCATGATTTCACTAGAATAATCAACAAAGTATAAATACCAAGTTTTGCTTTTATAAATGGAATACTAAAAAGGGTAATTTTAAGAATTAAGTTAATAATAATAATTGTATTCACCTATATAATTCTATTCGTAATCCTATTTTTTTTAGAAAAACAATAATTGAGGAACAAAAAGGGAAGGTGTTTTTGTTATAAGGACAAATCATCCATAAAAAAACACAATACCATGAAAATCAATAAAAAAAAGCTTCGGGCAAATGCAAAAGGTTCTAAAAGAAAGCAATTGATGGAAGTTGCCATAGATTTAGAAAAGGCATTGGGAGCTGCTCAAAGAACGGTCTACCTAGAAGAAAACCCAGATGGCTATAAAAAGGTGAATCATGTTCACAAAAGCAAAAAAGAATATTCTCGGAAGAAGAAACACAAGAGTTTTTATGAGTAACTCATTTACGTAAAATTTTTTAAATTACTCATTTAAACTTATGCCTGCTTATTTCGTCTGTTTTAATGTTTGATTTTGAATGTCTTAAGCGTATTAAGTATTCAAAATGCATGTAAAATGAATTTCTGATCCTTAGAAATCTTAGCCAGTTAGAGTGTAGTGACTCTGACTGGCTTTTTTTTGTTGTGTTTGCTTTAATGGATAGTGCGAAGATATATAGATGTTGCTTTGATTTGCGAGACTAGTTTATGTTACTTTTTAAATTGAACCAAGCTATTTTTGAGGAAAATTGAGTAGGAGAGGATTTGGTAAAAATAAACGCCTCTTTTTTGTTACTTTGAGTAGTGAGAAATACTTCTATCAATTAATTATCGAATTGCCTGAAACTTCATCCATTGCTTTAATTAAGTAACTGTTTAATTTCAAACTTTTTAAGTATGGTGATTTTAAGAATCCAAGATGTTTATTAGAATCTATTTGAATGACTTTATCAAAAGCACTTTCATATGTGTTGATATTAATTTGAGGATCTCTATAAAATTGTCTTACATCATCAAGCCAACTGATTCTATTATCAGCAATTTTTCCAAAATACCTTGCTTTAATATTAAAAATTCTATTCCAAGATTCTATTTGATCATCTTTAATATTGAAGTCAATTTTGATTTCAGATTTGGAAATTTTATTCGTTAATTTACCAGTAGGGGTAATAAATTTTTGTAGAGCTTTTTTATCAATTTCAACTTTTACTTCAATTTTCGGATGTTTTTTTGCGAAAGGATAATAAATTGGCTTTCCAATTTTTAATACATCAACTTCTCCTTTTTCATCTGAGTTACAAGTTGTACAGATAGGAACAAGATTATTGAAGTTAGTCGAAGATAATGGATAGTGTTTTTGTGGTAGATAATGATCAAAAGCAGATCTGCCTTTGGAGTATATTGTTTTTAGATCACCATAACCACAACATGGACATTCAATAAATTTATTCTCTAAATTCAACTTATCGTAATATGATTTTTTTTCTCCTGCATTTTCATAAACAACCTTCCAACTCAAAAAACCTATATATAATCCTTTGAAAAATGGTACTATTTTTTTTGTCAGGTTTTTATTCAAAAAGGATAAAGGGATAGGCTTGACGATTCCGTTACACAATTCTTCTATTCGATTATTATTTTTAAACGTATTTTCAAAATCTTTTTTCTCTTTATTTGTCAATTTTTGACATACAGCATAAATTTCGGTGATTTCTGGTTTAAATTTCTTTAATGTAGTGTTTTTGTAAAGAGAGTTTAGAACATGATTTAGTTTTAGTTTATGTTCAATTGGAGTCTTGTCAGCTTTACACCAAACTTCATAGACCAAAAACTCAATGAAACTATGAGCCTTATATATATTATGCGCTATGGGGGTGTATACTCTAAGCATTTGTATCTTCTAGTTCATTTAGACGTGCAAATAATAGTATTTTTTCCATAGAATCACCTAGATGGTTTGTTCGCATTTTGTACTCTTGAACTTCTTTGGGAGATAGTTGTTTCTTATTAACAATTTCTGCTTGAATATCTTCAATTTCTTTTCTAGAAAGGTCACCAATAGTATTTCGTTTTTTGAAAATATTTTCCATTATAATATCAACAGAAGTTCCATAAGTTCTAAAATTCATGTTGCTAGCATTTATGGGTTGTTTTCCTTTTTCAAAAACAATTACTTTATCTGGGTAACAATCTGAAA
>CAKZKZ010000652.1 GCA_937124495.1 uncultured Dokdonia sp.
CAATTACTTTTCAAATATTGTAGAAACTATTTCTAGAGACGTGCATTGTTATTTTGTTCAAGCAAATAGTTCTGATTTTGGAGATTCTAGAATAACGGCTCCATCAAAAACGGAGACTAAAGATATTCTTAGGTTAAAAGGAGGAGAAAATAGTGTCGTCCTTTTGGGGAAATTGGATATTAAAAAATTGAGAGATTTTCAAAAAACTAGAATTTCAGGTCAAGACACTAAAATTTTTAAAAATACTCCTCCTGATTTTGATCATGATGATGTAGATAACAGAGGTACTTACGAAAGTTAAAAAAATGAGACAAACACCCTCTTTTAAAGAAGATCATAGTTCTCAGATTCCCGCGTTACAATTGCTTATAAATATGGGATATACGTACCTTAGTCAAGAAGAGGTACTAGAAGCTCGTGGGCATAAGACATCGGGTGTTTTGCTAGAAACTATTGTAAGAGAACAATTACTAAACATCAATAAAGTACGCGTTTCTTCTACAAAAACAGCCACATTTACAACGACCAATATAGATGCAGCTATCATTGCTTTACGAGATATCCCGCTAGTAGATGGATATATGACGACGGCTCAAAAAACATACCAGCGTCTTACATTAGGAAAGTCCTTAGAACAAACAGTAGAGGGAGATCGTAAAAGTTTTGATATACACTATATCGATTGGAAAAATCCCGATAATAATGTTTTTCACGTAACAGAAGAGTTTTCTGTGTTACGCTCTGGGCGTAAAAATCATTATAGACCCGATATTGTGTTATTTGTAAACGGGATTCCGTTTTGTGTCATAGAATGCAAACGTCCCGATATTAAAAATCCAATCGAGCAAGCTAGATCTCAACACCTAAGAAACCAACAAGGCGATGGAATCAGACCGTTATATACACTCGCACAGTTAGTGCTCTCTATAGCTGTAAATAATGGGAGTTATGCTACGACAGGAACAAAAGAGAAATTTTGGGCACAATGGAGAGAATCTTTTAAAAATAAAAAAGAAGAAAACCGCTTTCGCGAAAACGTATACAACCTTAAAAACACGCCTATTTCTAAAGAGGTTAAAAATAAAATATTCAGAGAACGTTATGCGTATGTTCGTTCCTATTTTGATGCGCTAGCTCAAGAAGAAATACTTCCTACAGAGCAAGATTATTATTTATATAGTCTCTGTAGACCAGAACGCTTATTAGAACTAGCGTATGACTTTACGTTGTTTGATAATGGCGTTAAAAAAATAGCTCGTTATCAGCAGTATTTTGCTATTAAAAAGTCAATGGCACAAGTTGTAAAATTAAAAGAAGGAAAACGAGAAGGAGGTGTCGTATGGCATACACAAGGAAGTGGGAAATCCTTAACGATGGTGTTACTTGCAGAAGCTATTGCACAAGAATCGTCTATTAAAAACCCTAAGATCATTCTAGTGACAGATAGAACAGATTTGGACACTCAAATTACAGGCACTTTTGAAAAATGTAAAATTCCTGTAGAAAATGCTAAAACAGGAGCGCAACTTGTAGGATTGCTACAAAATCAAAGCGATGCTGTGATTACAACAGTCATAAATAAATTTGAAACTGCGGTTCGAAAAATACCAACACCTTTAGAAAGCCCGAATATTTTTGTTTTAGTAGATGAAGGACATCGTACACAACATGGTACTTTTAATATAGAGATGCAAAAAACATTGCCAAATGCTTGTTTTATTGCATTTACGGGAACGCCTTTATTTAAAAAAGATAGAAATACATTATCAAAATTTGGAACATTAATAGATAGTTATACCGTAGACCAAGCAGTGAGAGATAAAGCTGTGGTACCATTACTTTATGAAGGACGTCATGCATTACAAGATGTAAATTCAAAGCCTCTAGATAATTTTTTTGATATAGTTTCAGAACCATTATCAGAGCCAGAAAAAGTAGATTTAAAAAAGAAATTTAGTCGCGCAGATCAACTCAATATCGCTGACCAAAAAATATATGCGATTGCTTGGGATATTGCATTACATTATAAAAATAATTTCCAGAAAACACCTTTTAAAGGTCAAGTCGTATGTCAAAGTAAAGCAGCAGCAGTAAAATATAAAGAATATTTAGACAAAACAGGTTTAGTTACTACAGCATTGGTGATTTCTCCTCCTGATGAGCGAGAAGGAGAAGATTCTGCTTTTGGGAAAACGCCAGATATTGTAAAGCGATTTTGGCATAGCATGATGGATGAACATGGTACTTCAAAGAAGTATCAAAAAAATATCGTAAATCGTTTTAAAAATGATGATGAGCCTGAGTTAATTATCGTAGTAGATAAATTATTAACGGGTTTTGATGCTCCTAAAAATACTGTGTTGTATTTAACTAGAAATTTGGTAGGACATACATTATTACAAGCAATAGCTAGAGTAAATAGAGTACATCCAGATAAAGATTATGGTTATGTTATTGATTATTATGGTGTACTAGAAGACCTAGATAAGGCAATAAAGATGTATTCTACTTTTGATGAATTTGATGAAGACCAATTAAAAGGAACGATTACTCATATTGATAAAGAAATAGAAAAATTACCACAAGCGCACAGCGATTTATGGCAAATATTTAGCGCAGTTTCTAATAAAAGAGATGCAGAAGCATACCAACAATTACTGAGAGATGAAGCCATTCGTGCTAAGTTTTACAATCAGTTACTCACGTATGCTAGACTACTTAAACTAGCACTGTCCTCTATATCATTTCATAAAATAACAGACGAGAAAAGAATCCATCAGTATAAAGAAGATCTTTTGTTTTTTATGCATTTAAGAAAAAATGTAGTTTCTATATATTCAGATAAAATAAATTATAAGAAGTATGAAGGACAGATTCAAAAATTAATCGACACACATATTCCTGCCTCTGGCGTAGTTAAAATCACAGAGCTTGTTAATATTTTTGATAAAGAAGCTTTTGAAGATGAAGTCCGAAAAGTGATTGGAAAAACAGCAAAAGCAGATATGATAGCTTCTAGAACGTCAAAACATATTACTGAGAAAATGGATGAAGACCCAGCGTTCTATAAAAAGTTTTCTCAACTTATAAAAGATACAATCGAAGATTATTTGCAGAAGCGAATACACGAAAGTGAATATTTATCACGAATGCAAGATATTATGCATAAAGTAATGAATAGAACAGACTCGAGTATTCCAGATTCACTTATAGATAGAGATGTAACACGTGCTTTTTTTGGAGTGGCTATGGAAGAATTTGAAGCAATTTCAAAAGATAAAGAAGAGTGTATTCATATTGCTGAAGAACTTGCACTTAAATCTGATGAAATAATTGAAAGTCTTAGAAAAGTAGATTGGTCAAAGAGTGTTGATATTCCTAGAAAAATGATCTTTTTGATAGGAGATTACATCATTGATGATATAAGGGATCGCTATAACTTAAAGTTAAGTTTTGAAGATATTGATAAGTTAGCAGAACGTATTGTAGATATTGCAAAAATTAGATATGTGTAATGAAACAAGTCTTATGTTATGGCTCTGAAGCTATAGAATACAATCTCCAATTTACAGATAGAAAAACATTAGGAATTGTTGTCCATTCTAATAGAGTTGTAGATGTAAAAGCTCCTATTGGAAGTTCGATGATTGATATAGAGTCTAAAGTAAAGAAGAAAGCTGTTTGGATACTTAAGCAAAAAGATTATTTCTTATCTTTTGAACCAAGACTAACAGAGCGTCAATATGTTTCAGGGGAAACACATCTGTATTTAGGGAGACAATATCAATTAAAAATAATAAAATCTACTATTGACAGTGTAAAATATACAGGGCGTTTTATAGAAATATATACTTCTGGGAATATAAAAGTAGAAAAACTCATTAATGCTTGGTATAGAGAAAAAGCAGAAATATGGTTTTATAAATTAGCAGAACCTTTAATAGAACGTTTTAAACGATATAATGTATGTCCAGAATCGGTAAATATAAATAACATGAAGTACAGGTGGGGTTCTTGTTCTATAAAAGGTAGAATTCTACTTAATCAAGAGCTTATTAAAGCCCCTAAAGCTTGTATTCAATATGTTATTATTCATGAATTATGTCATTTAGTACATAGGGATCATACAAAAGCTTTCTTTGATTTACAATCACGAGAAATGCCTGATTGGGAAAAATGGAAACATAAATTAGAGCAATTTTTAGCATAATAATAAACAAAAAAGAATCCTTTCTTCTCAGAAATTCTATAACCTTTGTCTATTTTTAAGTGTCAGGTAATAAGAATCTCTCGAAAACAAACAACAAAGTAGAAGTGTACTAAAAAGGAATAGAAAAACAACCCTATTCTCAACCCCCATACCCAATTCGTTCCCTAATACCACCACTCGCACGGTGAATAATCACGTCAGCTTTCTTTCTTTTAGCTAAAACTTTGGCTTTGGTAATAGCTGTACTCTGTTTTCGATGTTTGGAAGTAATCCGTTTATTCCCTTCACGACGTACTGCCCAACCATCTTCATAAGGCACGACATGCTGGTGCCAAGTTCTTTTTCTTGATGTGCCGCTTAAACTTTCAGAAATCGCTTTTGCAAGATCTAAGATGAGTTGTTTCCAGGATGTGTCTTTAGGCATGCTGTGTTCGTTAGGAATGGTCAATATACTAATATATTAGAATTTTGATGTATCTGGTTATCCGGTCATTTCGGTACAATTTGCTTCCAGCAAATCACTCAATGTCCTAACATTGTAACTAAGTAAGGCGGCTGAGTGATTTTTTGCTTTCGCGAAAGCATATACTAATAACGAATCAAAGGTGGCTGAGTGATTTTCGCGGAAGCGAAAATAGTACCGAAGCCCCGGCTTTGATATGGTATTTTTAAAACCTAATTTTACATAAAAAAAATGAAATCTTCTTTCTCTCAAATCATCAATTCAGAAACACCCGTATTAGTAGACTTTTATGCAAACTGGTGTGGGCCGTGTAAAATGCTAGCACCTATTTTAAAAGAGGTCAAAGAAGAACTAGGTGATGCCGTCAAAATCGTTAAAATAGACGTAGATAAAAATCAACCGCTGGCAGCCAAATACCAAGTAAAAGGAGTCCCTACGATGATCTTGTATAAAAACGGCAAGCAAGTTTGGAGACAGTCGGGTGTAGTGCCTAAAGAACAATTGAAACAGGTGATTATAGGAAATCCCTCATCCTAGCCTTCT
>CAKZKZ010000653.1 GCA_937124495.1 uncultured Dokdonia sp.
CCTTTGTTGAGAGGCTTTTTTAATTACTTTGCAACACAACGTTTGTCTTTCTTTGTTACGACAATGTATTTCTTGGAATGGGGAGTTGGTATAAAATATATGTTAACACCCAAATTAGAAATACAGGCAATGTATAGTTACTACATTCCAATACCAGGAATTTATGATGTGATATCACCTGGCGCAAATACGATTATGACTTACAATCTAGGATTAAGATATAGATTTTAATAAAAATAAATACCCCCAGAACTCCCTTTTAATAAGCAAAAAACTTTCTGTTTTATGGCAATAGACAATGAACACGTTGTGATTATAGGCAATGGAATTAGTGGTGTTACAGCCGCACGCTTTATTCGAAAAGTAAGCGATAAAAAAATTACCATTATCTCAGGAGAAACAAAATACTTCTTCGCAAGAACGGATCTAATGTATATTTATATGGGGCACATGAAGTTTGAAAACACACAACCATACGAACCTTGGTTTTGGGAAAAGAACCGAATTGACTTAGTTTTTGACTATGTTAATGAAGTGAATACCCAAGACAAAACGCTAAAAATGCGGAAGGGCAATTCGATCACTTATGATAAGTTGATCATTGCTTGTGGTTCTACGCCCAATAAGTTTGGATGGCCTGGACAAGATTTGGATGCTGTTCAAGGCTTGTATACCTATCAAGATTTGGAAGGTATGGAGAAATACACCGATGGCTTGAAACGAGCGGTTATTGTTGGAGGAGGTTTGATTGGTTTGGAGATGGCAGAGATGTTTCAATCTAGAAATATTCCTGTTACTTTTCTAGTGCGAGAACAAAGTTATTGGAGTGCTGTGATGCCTAAGGAGGAATCGCTAATGATTGGACGACACATATTAGAGCATCATATTGACCTTCGTTTGGGGACAGAACTAAAAGAAATTTTGTCGGATGATAATGGTCGAGCAAGAGCAGTTATCACCAATACAGGAGAAAAAATTGATTGTGAATTTGTAGGCTTAACGGCAGGTGTAAGCCCTAATATCAAGTTTTTGAAACAATCAGAAGCTTGTAATGTAGACACACAACGGGGTGTTTTGGTTAACGATTATCTGGAGACTACTGCACCTGATGTATATGCCTTGGGGGATTGTGCTCAACTAATGAATCCGATGGAGGGGCGTCGCCCCATTGAAGCGATTTGGTATACTGGTCGAATGATGGGAGAAACTGTTGCACATACGATCTGTGGCAAACGTACGCCTTATGTTCCTAGTTTGTGGTTTAACTCTGCTAAGTTTTTGGATATAGAATACCAAGTATATGGCGATGTTCGAGCAAATCCACCCGAAAATCATGCCCAATTGTATTGGGAATACAAGGATGGACGAAAAAGTATTCGCCTCGTTTTTGATAAAGAATCGAATGCAATTTTAGGCTTTAACTTGATGGGTGTTCGTTATCGACATGAGGTTTGTGAAAAATGGATTGAAGAAAATACATCCATAGAAGAGGTCTTACAAAACTTAGGTTTGGCAAACTTTGATCCTGAATTTTTTGACGAGTATGAAGCCGAGGTAGTTGCGCAGTACAATAAGAAGTTTAATAAAAAACTGCAATTACGACAAAAACGAAACTTAACGGCAGCCATCCGATTTTTGAAAAATAAATTGGTCGGACAGAAGTAACCTAATTGACAAATGAAAAATTGATAATATCATGAGTGATGTAAGTATGGCCTTGTCCAATCCAGATCAACAAAATCTGAACGGTTTACAGCGAGTAGCATTAGGGCTAGTGGCTATTGGTTTATTAGCTTTGTTTATTGCTTGGTCAGGACAAGGTGCGAATTTCCCTTTACCTCTTTTCTTAACAGCATTAGGGGGGATTACGTTTGGGAGCTTGTTGTATACCTATACCGAGTATAAGGGAAGACCTGAAGGAATTAAAAATAATGGCGTATTTTTTAAAAGTATATCTGCTAGAGGTGGTTTAGCTTGGATGCTAGGAGTACTTCTAACAGGATTTTATATCTGCTTGTATTGGTTTCCTGTCTATTTGGAAGGCTTAATAAGAATGCATGATCCTCTTAGTTTTGTATTGAGAGGAAAAGAAGCAAACCAATGGTTTGTCTATGGAACCTTTTATACGGTTGCGGTTTTGTTGATGGGCGTTAAGTTTATGACAAAATATAAGCATAATCGTTATCAAGTTTATAGAACGATATCGGTGATGTCTTTTCAATTGAGTTTTGCTTATTTGATACCTGCTTTTTTAGCAGCAATGAACCAACCTGAAGAATACTTTTCGTACTTCTGGCCTTTAGATTCTTATGCGCTACGTCCAGAATGGACTTTGAATTGGAATAGCCCAGAAACCGTAGGCGATATTGGTTATATTATCATTGGAGTAGGCTTTTTTATGCCTTTTATAGCAACACCAATTTTAACCTATTTATATGGAAAACGCTGGTATTGTTCTTGGGTTTGTGGTTGTGGTGGATTAGCAGAAACAGCTGGAGATCCGTTCCGTCAATTGTCGGATAAATCTCTAAATGCATGGAAATTAGAACGTGTTTTGATTTACTCTATTTTCATTGCAATAACAACGTTAACGATTCTTCTTTGGGTGAATCATCAAATGGAAAATGAACTATTAGGAGCCTTTACAGCTAGTTATAAAAAATGGTACGGATTCTTTATCGCATCTATGTTTTCTGGAGTAATTGGAACAGGAATGTATCCATTGTTAGGAAACCGTTCTTGGTGTAGATTTGGTTGTCCAATGGCGGCTATGTTAGGTTTGTATCAAAAAGTGAAATCTAAGTTTAGAATTACAACCAATGGAGGACAATGTATCTCTTGTGGTAACTGTTCTACTTACTGTGAAATGGGAATTGACGTTCGTCATTACGCACAACGTGGTCAAGATATTGTTCGTGCCTCTTGTGTAGGATGTGGAATTTGTTCTGCGGTTTGTCCTCGTGGTGTATTGCGCTTAGAAAATAGTGATGAGGATGTAAACGATCGTGCTTTAGATGTTCGTAACATACATGTAAAAATGGATGATGTAACTTATTTGTAATAATAATTTGCTGAAAAACCTTATTATAAAAATAAAAAAACGCTTGAATCCGAAATGGGTTCAAGCGTTTTTCGATTAAGCCTCTTGCCCAAAATAGGAGGGGAAGTGTGCATTAAAGAAATTAGAAACGAGTAAATTATCAGGATCATATTTTGCTTTTAGCTGAACAAATTCTTCTATTTCAGTTTGGTGCATTTTTTCTAATAAGTCAGATTTAATAAAGCAATTTTTAGCTAAATAAATCTTTCCCTTCATTTCGTAACACATGAGATTTAACTCCGCATAAAAACTCATCAAAGTATCCTTTTTGAC
>CAKZKZ010000654.1 GCA_937124495.1 uncultured Dokdonia sp.
AGCTTCATACGCTTATTGCTAGAGTAGATAAGTTTTATGCAGAATATGAGCCTACCAAAGCAACAAGAGCGATAGATATCTTTGTACAAGAAAATCTATCTAACTGGTTTGTTAGATTAAGTCGTAGAAGATTCTGGAAGGGATCGTATGCTACAGATAAAATAAGTGCATATCAAACACTATATACCTGTCTTGTTGAGGTGGCAAAACTTGCGGCTCCTGTGGCCCCATTTTTTATGGAAAGACTCTATAAAGATTTGAATGCAATTACAGGAAAAGAAAAATTTGAGAGTATACATCTGTCACAATTTCCAGAAAGTGATACTAATTACATTGATAGCTCGTTAGAACACAAGATGGAAAAGGCGCAAACGGCTAGTTCATTAGTATTGTCGCTTCGTGCTAAAGAGAAAATCAAAGTACGCCAACCATTACAGCGTATTATGATTCCTATATTATCAGAGGCAGATCGTGAAGAAATTCTCGCTGTTGCAGATCTTATAAAATCAGAAGTAAATGTTAAAGAGATTGAGCTTATAAGTGATGATTCGGGCATTTTGGTTAAACAAATTAAGCCTAATTTTAAAGTTTTAGGCCCTCGATTTGGAAAAGATATGAAGCTGATTGCTAATGAGATAAGGGGTTTTGGTGCTTATGAAATTGCAAAAATTGAGCGTTATGGGAAAATTGAGTTAGAAATTAATGGAAAAATGACTACATTAGAATCGGGCGATGTAGAAATTTCTTCTCAAGACATAGATGGCTGGTTAGTCGCAAGTCAAAACGGAATGACGGTAGCACTAGACGTTACGATCACAGAAGAACTTCGTAAAGAAGGTGTGGCACGAGAATTGGTGAATCGTATTCAGAATTTACGTAAAGATTCTGGTTTTGAAGTGACAGATCGCATACACATTGTTTTACAACATGAGCCGCTTATTGAGCAAACTATTATAGACAATGCAGCGTATATAAAAGCAGAGACATTAGCAGATTCTCTAGAAGTAGTAGAAAAAATAACAAATGGGCTTGAAATAAGCTTTGATAACATAATAACATATTTAACCATATCAAAATAATAAGTATGGCAGATACAACAAAAGGACAAAGATATAGCGACACTGAATTAGAAGAGTTTCGCATAATCATTCAAGAAAAAATAGATAAAGCACAACGTGATTTAGAATTAATCAAGAGCGCTTATCTTAATGATGGTACTAATGGTACAGATGACACGTCTCCTCAATTCAAATCTTTTGATGAAGGAAGTGCTACCATGAGTAAAGAGGCTAATAGTGCACTTGCTATACGACAAGAAAAATTTATTAGAGATCTTAAAAATGCCATTACGCGTATTAATAATAAAACGTACGGTATTTGTCGTGTGACAAAAAAATTGATTAATCCTGAACGATTAAAACTCGTACCACACGCTACACTTAGTATAGAAGCTAAGAACATGCAGAGCTAAAAATACAATAGCGTCCTTCGGGACGCTTTTTTATGAAATATTATTCGGTATTCATATTGTTAGTTGTGTTTTCAGGCAACCTGTTTGCTCAAAAAAAGTTATTTAAAACGTATGATGTAAGCGATACACATACACTGTTTATAGAGAGTGATAACATTTTTCAGATTAAGCTCACTACCGCTCAAACAGATCAAATAACAATATACACTCAGATAGAAGGCGAAACCTTTGAAAGTGCGTTACTTCACACAGAGATTGTAGATGGAGTTTTAAAGATTACCACAGGCCGTACACCTGACTTTATTCCTTTTAATGATAAGTTATCTGCACATAAGATTTTGTCTATTGTTTTAGAAATAATACTACCAGAGGGCCTTATCCTTGATGTGTATTCAACATTAGCGAGTGTAGATGCACAAGGAAATTATAACCAAGTACGTATGAATTTAGGAAGAGGAGGGTGCCATTTATCTGGTTTCCGCTTTCGCGAAAGCGTACATATCAATACCATATCTGGAAATATCACTGTAGAAACTAGAAATGTTAATATTCTAGCACAATCTCGGAATGGAAATATCGTTATTCCTAAAGGGATGACTGGTATTAAAACAATGGATTTACACACTATTGATGGCGATATAACAGTTATAAAATCACAGTAAAAAGACGTATTTTTACCATCCTAAATAAAATATATGTCATTAAAAAAAGCAGGGCTCATCGTTTTTTTAATACTTCTTGTTGATCAATGCATCAAGGTGTACATAAAAACACATTTTCATTTAACAGAATCTATCAAGGTTTTTGGTTTAGATTGGTTTCAAATTTATTTTGTGGAAAATGAAGGAGCGGCTTGGGGAACGCAATTGCCTGGGGAATATGGTAAAATTGCACTTTCGTTATTTCGTTTAATTATAGCGCCATTAATAGGATATTGGTTATATAAATCTGTAAAGGAAAATGCCCCAAAATTGCTTATCATTTCAGTTTCTTTGATATTTGCTGGGGCTGTTGGTAATATTATAGACTCGCTTTTATATGGTGTGATTTTTGACGCTAGTTATAACAATCAAGTAGCTACTTTTTTACCTGAGGCTGGTGGGTATGCAAAACCATTATATGGAAAAGTAGTAGACATGCTTTATTTTCCATTTATAAAAAATGCAACATTTCCTTCATGGATTCCTTTTGTAGGAGGAGATACCTTTACATTTTTTAATGCCATTTTTAATATTGCAGATATGGCAATAAGTACTGGTGTAGGTATTCTTCTTGTGTTTAATAAGAAAGTATTTCCTAAAAAGGAAGCTTAAATGAAATGAAACATTGCTAATAGCGACCTAAGTATTCCTAGTCAATCTCTATTATATACTAAGAATATTAAAATTGTTATTGAAATGAAAAAAATTACCTATGCTTTAGCATTGCTTCTGTCTGCGGGAGCATTTTCCTATTTTCTTGTAAATGAGAACTCTAATGAAACAGCAGAAAAAAGTGAAACAGTATTAACAACAGCTACACTTACAAAAAAGGGAAAGACTCCCATAGCAAAAAAACACCAATATGCTCAAGAGCGTTTGGAGTATGAATTGCAATTTCAAAGAGACCCTCAAACGGGAGAAATTCCTAGAGATCAAAAAGAATTAGAATTCCAGATGTCTCTAGGGCAAATTCGTAATCAAGATGCGACAAGAAGTTCTGACAATGTATATATAAATAGAGGACCTTCTAATCTTGGAGGCCGTACAAGAACATTAGCTTTAGATATAAGTGATGCTTCAGGAAATACAATGCTAGCTGGAGCTATAAGCGGAGGTGTTTTTAGAAGCACTAATGGAGGACAAAGTTGGAACAAGGTATCTTCCAATGGAGAAATACATAATGTGACAGCAATTGCACAAGATCCTCGTGAAGGTTTTCAAAATATTTGGTATTATGCTACAGGGGAGTTTTTTGGAAATTCTGCTACTATCGGAGCTGGTCAATATTTAGGTCAAGGGGTGTGGAGATCTGAAGATGGAGGTTTAAATTGGGAACAAATACCACAAACAAATTCAAATTTTGTAAATTTTGATTCGTTCTTTGATTTCAATCATGCCTTAGCTGTAAGTCCTTTAAATGGAGACTTATTTATAGCAAATTTTGGAAGAATATATAGATATGACGGTGCAGCACTTACAATAGAGTTACAGGAACCAGGAAATAATGGTGGATTTACAGATGTAGCGATTAATAGTGTAGGTAGAGTATATGCTACTTTACGAGGAATCTCAGGAGCAGCTAGTAATGGTGTATATACCTCTGAAACTGGAGATGGAAGTTGGGTGCGTATTGCTCAAAATGGAACTCCTGCAGACTGGAATGCAAATGCTTCTTCTGGACGTATTGTATTAAGTACAGTTCCTTCTAACGAAAACCTGTTATATGCACTATACACAAATGGTGCTGACAGTGGAGCAGGAAATGTAGAAGCAGATTTATGGCGTTATGATATAAGTACCGATACTTGGACTGACTTTTCTTCTAAACTTCCAGATTTACCGAGGAATAACCCTAATGCGCCACCAAGTAATCAGAATCCGGAAAATATACGAGGAGTAGATCCTTTTTCTGTTCAGGGAGGATATGATTTAGACGTAACAGTAAAACCAGATAATGAAAACTTTGTCGTTATTGCAGGAACTAGTGTGTATCGAATAGCAGATATCGAAACAGATGATGAGTTTGATTTGATAGGTGGATATAGAAACGTTACTACAAATCTATATGACTTAGGAGGAGGAGATACACATCATCCTGATGTACATAATCTAGTTTTTGATTCAAATAATACAGAGGTATTCTATACAGGTACAGACGGAGGTGTA
>CAKZKZ010000655.1 GCA_937124495.1 uncultured Dokdonia sp.
TACAATTCAAACTTGGCTAGCAATGAGGTGAAGTCATTCATGTTTTATTTGAGAGGAACTCTCAATAATGCAGTGATTAATTTTAATGACAATAATCAAGAGCTTGCTGGAACACGCTCTTTTTATGGTTTTGTATTAGAAATTCTGGTATTAACTAATTTTTATACTTCACAAGTAGTCATTATTCCAAAATCTTTAAAAACTAAAAAAAACGCTAATGTAAAAGACTTATTAAAAGAACTACCGAGAGTAGAAGAAGATAAAGAAGGAAAGATAAAAGTAAATAGAAAAGAAGTGAATCAAATTTTTAAAAAGGCATAAAATTAAATACCTACATGGATATCCTTCGTCAAGTTATGAGTGTGCAGTAAACTGTGAAGAAAAATCACCTAAATTGAAGGAGCTATTAAGTAAAACATTAGAAGGTGCCTTTTTTGGATCAGAATATCCATATAATCATTATCGAGAGCAAATAGAAAAGACTTTTGGTATACAGACTATTTCTTGGTATGGTCATACAGAACGTGCTGTTTTAGCAGGTGAGAATGGAGAGAAATTCAAGTATTTTCCTTTTCAAACATATGGTTATGCAGAAGCCATAAAAGATAATAATGAAAATCATTTTTTAATTGGAACTTCTTATTATAATTTTGCATCCCCATTGATTAGATATAATACAGAAGATATTATATCTGATGTAAGTCATAAAGATGGAGTTTTAGAACATTTTTCAATTAAAGAAGGTCGATCATCAGATGTGATTTTTGATAAAAATGGAACTAAGATTAACCTTACAGGGCTTATTTTTGGAAGGCATCATGAACTATTTAATTTTATAGATTTTATACAAGTATCACAAAGTAAACATGGAGAACTCAAGGTTTTTTATGTTTCAAAATCACTACCAGAGGAAAAAGCAAAAGAACTGTTTAACTCATCAAATGTAGAAATTGATTTTTCTTTTCAAAAAATTGACAAACCATTTAAAACGGTTTCAGGTAAAATGAAACTACTTATAGATAATATATGAAGCAGATCATACAATCCTTTAAAACAGGAGAGACCATATTGGAAGAAGTTCCAGCACCACAAGTAAAAAGTGGTCAAGTATTAATACGTACCACAAAGAGTTTAGTTTCTTTAGGTACAGAGCGTATGCTTGTAGAGTTTGGTAAATCCAATCTAATAGCTAAGGCTAGGCAACAACCAGATAAAGTAAAGCAAGTTTTAGATAAGATTAAAACAGAAGGGCTAATGCCTACGCTAGAAGCTGTTTTTAATAAACTAGGAGAGCCTTTACCATTAGGATACTGTAATGTAGGAGTGGTAGAAGCTATAGGAAATGGGGTTTCTGAATTTAAAGTTGGTGATAGGGTGGCTTCTAATGGTCCTCATGCTGAGTTTGTATCTGTTCCTAAAAACTTAGTTGCATTAGTACCAGAAGGAGTGTCTGATGAAGAAGCTTCTTTTACCGTTATAGGAAGTATAGGGTTACAAGGAATTCGTTTATGTAATCCAACTATAGGAGAAACTATTGTTGTGACAGGAATGGGGCTTATCGGACTGATGACTGCACAATTATTACGAGCAAACGGCTGTAAAGTAATTGGAATTGATTTTGATCAATCTAAACTTGATATGGCGAAGCAGTGGGGGATTGAAACTATCAATCCTGGTAAAGGAGATGATCCTGTAAAATCGGTACTAGAACTTACAGATAACATAGGAGCCGATGGCGTTATTATCACAGCATCTACAAAGACAAATGATGTGATAGCACAAGCTGCTCAAATGTCTCGTAAACGAGGGAGAATTATTCTTGTAGGAGTCATAGGCTTAGATATAAGTAGAGCCGATTTTTATGAAAAAGAATTAACTTTTAAAGTTTCTTGTTCTTATGGACCGGGACGTTATGATGATAATTATGAGTCTAAAGGACAAGATTATCCATTACCATTTGTAAGGTGGACTGAACAACGTAATTTCCAAACAATCCTTAATGCTATTCAAGCTTCAGATATTGATGTACAGCCTTTAATAACAGAGGTAATCGATTTAGAAGACTATCTTAAGATTTATGGAGAAATAGGTAGTTCAAGATCTATAGCATCTATTTTAAATTATAAAGATGCTGTATACTCTAATGATATTGTCGTAAATGAAGCACGTAAGAGTGAGTCTACTTCTAATGGTTTAGCGATTGTAGGTGCTGGTAATTTTACAAAAATGACAATGCTTCCAGCATTGAAAGGAACCAAAGCGAATCTTTCTCATATTATAAGCTCTGGAGGTGTGTCTGGTACAGCACTTGCTAAGAAGTTTGAAATTACAAATAGTGCTACAAATTATGAAAGTGTCTTAGATGAAAAAGTAGTAAATACTATTGCTATTACCACAAGACATAATCTTCATGCTCCAATGGTTATTAAATCATTACAAGCAAATAAGAATGTATTTGTAGAAAAACCATTAGCACTTAATATAGAAGAATTAGATGCGATTACAGAAGCCTATAAAAAAGCTGATAGCACGTTAACAGTAGGTTTTAATAGACGTTTCTCTCCGTATGCAGTAAAAATGAAGTCTTTATTAGGGAGTTCAAATACGCCAATACATGTAATCGCAACAATGAATGCAGGGATGATTCCTGCAAATGTATGGGTGCATGATTTAAAAGTAGGAGGAGGACGTATTATAGGTGAAGCATGTCATTTTATTGACTTGATAAGCTATTTTACAGGAAGCAGAGTGATTTCTGTATGTATGAATGCTATGGGGAAAGCTCCAGAAGAGAATACAGATAATGCGACACTTTTACTAAAGTATGCCAACGGATCTAATGGAGTCATTAATTACTTTGCAAACGGTAGTAAAACATACTCGAAAGAGCGTGTAGAAGTATATTCTCAAGAACGTACGCTTGTATTAGATAACTGGCGTAACTTGAAAGGCTATGGTTTTAAAGGATTCTCAAAAATGAAATCTAAAATGGATAAAGGACATAAGAGTCAGTTTGAACTTTTAGTCAATCAAATAAATAGCGGAGGAGAAGCATTAATTCCTTTTGATGAGTTAATAAACACAACAAAAGCTTCTTTTGCAGCTATACAAAGTCTCAAAACAGCCGCTTGGGTAGATGTTGAATAAAATAAAGACAGTAATAGACCTATTTAAAAATATGGGGATGCGATATGTTGCCTTCAGAGTGCAATATATGGTATCCTCAAAATTGGGTTTTCATAAAAGTAAATTCCCTACAAACCCAACTTCTAAAACATTTATCAGTTTAGCATCTTGGCGAGATAACACCCCTTTGTTTTTTTTTGATGGGAAGGAAGGTGTGTCGGTTGCTAAAAAACAAAGTGATGTATTAGCGTCACGCTTTCGCGAAAGCAAAAACGGAACCTTTACTTTTTTTAGTAGTAAAAAACTTGAATTAGGAGCCGTGTATGATTGGATCGTAAATCCAGCTACTGGCTATCGTTATGATATTACAAAACATTGGTCAGATATAGAAGACTTATCTTCTGAAGCTGGTGATATCAAGTATGTTTGGGAGAAGGCTCGTTTTTCATACGTATATGATATCATAAGACACGATTATCATAACGAAAGTGATCAAGCTGCCTTTGTGTTTTCTGAAATCGATGATTTTATAAAAAACAACCCTATAAATTTAGGACCTAATTATAAATGTAGTCAAGAAATAAGCTTACGCATACTTAACTGGACGTTTGCACTGTACTATTATAAGAATTCTGAGTTTTTAACTCCAGAACGCTTTGATGCTATTATGAATAGCATATACTGGCAATTACATCACGTCTTCCATAATATTAATTTTTCTAGAATAGCAGTACGCAACAATCACGCAATTACAGAAACATTAATGCTATACCTATCTGGATTACTTTTTCCTTTTATTCCAGAAACAAAAAAGTGGAGTAAAGCTGGTAAAAAATGGTTTGAGCAAGAAGTAGATTATCAGATATATAAAGATGGTACTTTTCTTCAGTTTTCTATGAATTACCATCGTGTGGCTGTTCAATTACTTACTTGGGGGATACAATTATCAAAATTACATCAAAATACTTTTTCGGATGCAGTATATGATAAAGCAAAAAAATCTCTTGCCTTCCTAGAAGCATCTCAAGATCCGGTATCCAAACAATTACCTAACTACGGTTCTAATGATGGAGCTTTGTTTTTTAAATTGACAGATGATGATTATCGTAATTATCAATCGCAATTGGATGATCTAAGAGCAGTCCTTTTTGGTACAGTTCGGCAGGCATCAGAAAGTCAAGGATGGTATGGATTACAGGATTTAAAAGTAAAT
>CAKZKZ010000656.1 GCA_937124495.1 uncultured Dokdonia sp.
GAATATCGGGATAATCGTGCTACGGGAAGTTTTGTCTTAGTAGATAGTAATACAAATGAGACCGTAGCTGCAGGTATGATATTGTGATTCTGCCTGAGTACGCTTTCGCGAAAGCTTAAAAATACCCTTGTTTTTTTCGATCTTCCATAGCAGACTCACTACGCTTATCATCTGAACGATTTCCTCGTTCTGTTTGCCTCATTACAGCTACTTCTGCAACAATCTTATCTAGCGTATCGGCATCACTTTCTAGTCCACCTGTAATGGTGATATCACCTAGTGTTCTAAAACGTATTTTTTTAGAATGTATCGTCTCCCCTTCTCTCTTATTTAAATGCTCTGAAACAGGAATCCAAGAATCATTTCTCCAAACCACATCCCGTTGATGTGCAAAATACAGCGAAGGAACATCAATTTGCTCTCGTAGAATATAGCTCCAGACATCCATCTCCGTCCAATTACTTATCGGGAAAGCCCTAAAATGCTCGCCTTCAAAATGTTTTCCATTTAAAATATTCCATAATTCTGGTCGTTGATTTTTTGGGTCCCAAGATCCAAAATCATCTCGATGTGAGAAGAATCGTTCTTTTGCTCTGGCTTTTTCTTCATCACGCCTTCCGCCACCTATAGCACAATCTATGTTGTTTGACTCGATCGTATCTAGCAAGGTGGTTGTTTGTAATGCATTGCGAGTCGCATGTTGACCTTTTTCCTCAGCGACACGACCCGTATCAATAGATTCTTGAACAGAGCCTATAATTAACTGAACATCTAACTCTTTTACCAAATGATCTCTAAATTGGATAGTCTCTGGAAAATTATGCCCTGTATCTACATGCACTAATGGAAAAGGAATTTTTGAAGGATAAAATGCCTTCTTTGCTAAATGAGTAACCAAAATAGAATCTTTCCCCCCAGAAAAAAGAATCACTGGATTTTCAAACTGTGCTTCGACTTCTCTTAAAATATAAATCGCTTCAGATTCTAACTCATCTAAATAATTTAAATAATACTTACCCATCAGCATTCAGTTTACGTTCTATATATGTTAGCACCAAAGAAGAGGCTTCTTCTATAGTGTATTTTGTAGCATCTATGGTTATAGTAGGATGTTTAGGCACTTCGTAAGGTGCATCAATCCCTGTAAAATCTTTGATCTCTCCTGCTCTTGCCTTTTTATACAATCCTTTTACATCTTGCGCTTCGCAAACGGCAAGCGGCGTACTTACATACACCTCAACATACTTATCTTTTCCTACTATTTCTTTAATACGTGCTCTATCTATTTCATACGGAGAAATAAAAGCACCTAACACCACTAAACCTGCATGTGTAATCATCAGATTAGCTACTTCTGCAATGCGTCTAATATTTTCTGTTCTATCTTCTGGAGAAAACGTCAAATCTTTATTTAATCCTTTTCTCACACTATCACCATCCAGTATACAAGTATGTACTTTTCGTTCTAATAACGATTGGTTTAACGCATTTGCTATCGTAGATTTTCCAGAGCCAGACAATCCCGTAAACCAAATTAAAAAAGCATTATGATTCTTTATGGCTTTGAGTTGTTCAAGATCAACACTAAAATTATGTGGAATGATATTTCCCTGCATGTTTGCTTTAAATTTCTTAAATATACGATTCCAGACGTAATACTTTTTATGAAAGGTATCACAAACAACATCTTCTTAACTCAACAGTTCACTAAAAAATATGGATTCAAAAGATTTTCCTTATTATACTGAAGTGGTTTTTGCGTTTCTTGATCAATGACCTCCACGCCTACTGCTTTACAAATAGCATGTCCTGCGGCAGTGTCCCACTCCATGGTTGGCGCAAAACGCGGATATATATGAGCTCCGCCTTCAGCGATAACACAAAACTTCAAGGAACTTCCTCTAGAAACAATATCGACTGTATACTCTTTTTCAATCGTAGAAATAAAGTTTTTTGTTTCTTCATTAAGATGCGAACGGCTTCCTACTATTTTGATAGGACCACTTTTTTCTGACGGAAAGATTTGTACTGCATTTTCAATAATTTCCTGTACTACGATTTCCTTTTCGACATCGACCTCAAACTTGTAAGAACTTGTAACATCTTCTGATGTAAAATAAAGCATTTTAGTTACTGGAATATAGATCACTCCTAGCGTGGGCTTACCTCCTTCTATCAATGCAATATTGACCGTAAACTCCCCGTTTCTTTTTACAAATTCTTTGGTACCATCTAGTGGGTCTACCATCCAACAACTCGTCCACTCTTTTCTTTCAGAATAGTCAAGTTGTGTATTTTCTTCACTTATGATAGGAACATGCGTTGTCTCTAGATATTCATTAATCACTGCATTTGCATTCTTATCTGCAATGGTTAATGGAGATGCATCGTCCTTAATCATCACGTCAAAATCTGTCTCATATACTTCCATAATGGCTTTTCCACCATCAATGGCAGCTTGTATAGCAGTATGTAAAAATGATTTCATCATCTAGATTTTGTGTTGTGTTGTTTCTGTATACGCTTTCGCGAAAGCGGAATTAGAAAGCGCTTCTATATATTTTTACTTTTTCCTATCAATGACATAGTTCACCATCAATTCCAAGGAATCTCTATATTCAGATTCAGGATAGCTAAGTAATATATCTAAGGCTTCTCCTTGTAGTTTTTTCATTTTACCAATGGCATATTCTAGACCACCTTGATCTTTTACAAACGTAATGACTTCCTTGACTCTCTTTTTATTGGTATTATGATTTTTAATACTATTAATCAGCCAATTTTTCTCCTTGACACTCACTTGATTTAAGACATAAATAAGTGGAAGTGTCATTTTTTGCTCTTTAATATCAATACCTGTAGGCTTCCCTATTTTATCATCCCCATAATCAAAAAGGTCATCTTTAATCTGAAATGCCATCCCGATCAATTCTCCAAAATATCGTAATTTTTCTATATCTTCTTTGGAGGATTGAACAGCACAAGCTCCTAATGCACAACAAGCTGCGATAAGCGTTGCTGTTTTCTGACGAATAATTTCGTAATAAATATCCTCTGTGATATCTAGCTTTCTCGCTTTTTCTATTTGCAATAGTTCTCCTTCACTAATCTCTCTTACAGCAACAGAAATAATCTGTAACAAGTCAAAATCTCCATTATCAATAGATAGTAATAATCCTTTTGACAACAAAAAATCCCCTACTAAAACAGCAATCTTATTCTTCCATAATGCATTGACTGAGAAAAAACCTCTTCTTCGATTACTATCATCTACAACATCATCATGAACAAGACTTGCGGTGTGGATTAATTCAATCACAGAAGCGCCTCTATAGGTACGGTCATTCACCTGTCCTTTTCCCATCATTTTTGCTACAAGAAACACAAACATAGGTCGCATTTGCTTGCCTTTTCTATTAACGATATAATGGGTTATACGATTAAGGAGTGCTACTTTTGAGCGCATCGAGAGTGCAAACTTTTCTTCAAAAAGTTCCATCTCATACGATATAGGTTCTTTGATTTGCGCTACGATCTTCATAATAGAATCAAATATAAGAAAATGAGTATTGCATAAAGGAATGCACTTATTGTTTATTTGCTAATTGTCCGCAGGCTGCATCGATATCTTTTCCTCTTGAACGTCTCACGGTTACTGTAACTCCATTGGATTCTAAAATATTGACATATTGATCTATCGCTTCTGGAGAAGCTTGTTGAAACTGTCCGTCATCAATAGGGTTATACTCAATAATATTTACTTTACTTGGCACAGCTTTACAGAACCCTAAAAGTGCTTGAATATCTTCTC
>CAKZKZ010000657.1 GCA_937124495.1 uncultured Dokdonia sp.
TACTTTGTATGTAATAGGAAATCGTAAGGTCTTCTTTTTTAAGTTCGGTATTAAAGTTTTGTACCCAATTAGGTTTCAAGCCAAAAATATCATCACACATCCAGAAGTTAGTGACGCCGTAATTTTCTTTTAAGAATGCAATATGTTTTGTGATATATTCTGGTGAATGTGAGTTGTATCGATTCCCATAGATAGGTTTTGCACACCAATTACACTTAAAAGGGCAGCCTCTCGTGGTGGCCATATTTAATGTAAACGGTTTTCCACTTTGTGCCCATACGGCTTTATATGCATCAATATCTGCTAGATCCCAAGCGGGTTGCGGTAATTCATCTAGATTGCGTAAGACCACACGTTTTGCATGTTTTTTGGTCTCTTGATCTTTTCTATATACAATCCCATTGACAAGGCTGATGGATTCTTTATTTTTTATAGTAGAAACGAGTTCTTTGAGTGTGATTTCTCCTTCCCCTTGTATGATGTAATCGGCTCCTGCGTCTAGATATTGATCATATTGATCTGTACTATCACTACTACACACAATAACTTGGCAATTGTATTTTTTTCCTAAGCCTATCATCTCAAAAGCGGCCTCTCGCATGGTGGTCAAACACATCTTCGTGAGATAGTTAAAACCATCATCATAGATGACTAGAAAAGAAGGTTTTTGTTCTTGTATCTTAGCTTCTATTGCATAAGGATCACTTCGTAAATTGGTGTCAAATAAGTCTACAGCATATCCTTCTTGTCGCATTAATGATGCAGCATATAAGGTTCCTAATGGCGGGTACGGTGTTTTATTCTCCCATTGTTTTTTATCAAGCGGGTAGTAGTAAGAATGAGAAAATAGAATATCAAGCATGTTCTTTGTTTAGAGTGATATCGTATTTGTTTTCATAGACGATATATTTCTCGTTAAGTCTTGTGATTACTTTATTTTGAAATCCCTGAGGGTGATGCTTTGAAACACTTTTGGTAGATTTCATCGCTATATTAAACTGATCAGGATTCATATCACTAAACTTTAACTTCCATTTTTTATAGGTGAGTTTTAGGAAAAAAGTATCTAGTTTTTCACCCATTTTTGAGTGTAAAACCTTTTCTGCGAACCTAGTAATAGCTGGTTTATGAATAGGCTTTAATGCCCCTAACCCCTGACCAAATTCTTTATTAGGAAAGGTCGTATATGCCCACGTATTGGTGTCGTAGAATTTTTTAAAACTACCATTTCCATACATTGGGATGAGTGTGACAAGTTCTGTAGCTGTAAATAGATTTTTTTCTTCTATCTCTAACGAGTTCTCACTTATAAAATAGTTAACACAAAAATACTTCTTAGAATTGAGTAAGAAGATTTTCTTAAATAAAATAAGTAATGTCCTTGCAATCCATAAGCGTTGCTTACTGGTGATGATAAAAAAGTCTATGTCACCATCTTTGTCAAAAAAGCCTTTTGATAATGCCCCTGAAATACCAACACCTTCTACAAAAGGGAATTTAGATATTAATCGAGACATGCGATCTGCTTTTTTTGCAATCTTGCGAGCCCCTTCATTACCTGCCACTCTTCGCTCAATTTGCGAGGCATCATTTTCACAAGAATAAAAGTCTTTTATTTTGTAGATAATACCATCTTCTACCAGTGTATCTAATTCTTTATGTATGGTATTTGCATTCTCGGTATTAGAAAATGCGATGACCTCCTCTTTTGTAAGAGGGTATTTAAACAATGAAAAATATAATAATGGTTTGAGGGATATCAATTATCTATATTTTATTTCTAAGCCATGTCGGCTTATTAGTATATACGCTTATTTTTTAGTAAAAGACTTCCTTTTACTAAAGAGGGAAGTATAATTCAGAAAATTAATGCTTATTTCTTTATCCTACAATAATAAACGGGTAAAGTAATACACAGGTTATATAGACGAAATAGCATCACTTTTCTTACGGTTTTTACATAGTGTTTATATTTATGGATAGATTATGATCGTTCCTTTAGGCGTATACTCTCTACGATGAGTAGCCTATTTATTTTATAAACAAAATACTATTTTTTAGTCCCTAAACTAAATGCACGAGAGATATTAAATCCTAAGAAGATATTCCCTTCTCCAAAGTCACCTCTAGCTTGTCCTAAAAATCCATTAGCAAAAATAGCTTGAGAGTTAGATACATGTAATTGAAATACGTGACCTCCTGTTTCGATTTCTAGTCCTAAGGATAAGGCATTATTAAAAACAGAATTACTCACTCTATTCAAATGAATTCCGTAATCTCCTATAAAAGCAAGCCTTTTGGTAAACTTAAAACGACCTCCGATACCCAAGGCAAATTGGGAGTTATCTTGTCCATCTTCAACCACTGTATTGTCATGAAAAAAAGTAGGACTTAATTGTAATGATAACCAATCATTAAATTTTCTAGAAATCAAAGCTTGCGTTGCATATCCTAAACGATCATTAAAAGAGAGCCCTGGCAATAAGTCTGAATCTAGATCTGTATTAATCGTAAATAAGTTATATCCTACGATATTGACAGGTGATCCCCCTTCTTTTTGACGTACAAGGCGATACTTCACCAAGGCATCGTATGTTTTATTAAATCCAGAACGAGAGACTCCTACGTTTAACCAATCTGTAACTCCATACACAAACTGAATACGAGCTGTAGCATCATCAAGGCCAATAAAATTATCTATTCCATCACTTAAATCTCCAAAACGGTGTGATATAATAAACTGTAATTGTTTTTCTCCTACGAGTTTTGTTGACTCAAAGTTGACAATTTTTATGCCTTTAAAAACAGAACTTACAGGCTGTTTTTCATCAGGAATTTCTTGTTCTAATTCACCTAGTAAGTCATCTTGAGCTATGGTAATTACTGGTAAGAATAATAGTAAGAATACTAATTTCTTCATGGATATTATATGTTTATGTTGGTATTTGGTATGAATTTTATTAACGTATTGTTGCTTGGTCTAGTTTTACTTCTTCCAACAAGTTATCGTAGCCTATACATCTGGCTTTTACCTGTACAGCAGTATTTATTTTATCAGAAGTTGGAGGTGTTTCATTTTCGCTTAAAGCGAAAAAAACAACATTTTCTATCACAACTGTATTTCCATCTATACTACTTAAGATACCTTCTACGGCAATTGTTTTATTCAGATATTTTGTAGTCGCTTCTGCTTCATTAGTTTGAAATTCTT
>CAKZKZ010000658.1 GCA_937124495.1 uncultured Dokdonia sp.
CCTTGTTCTCCTTGTGGGCCTTGAGGTCCAATCTCTCCGTCTTCTGTTGAGCAACTTACTATTAAACTGGTTGCTACTATTGCTGCTACTAATAATCTGCTTAAACGCATTACATTTTTCATAATAAAAAAATTATAGTTAATAATGCTGCAAACTTAAAAGGAGGCTATCTGGAGCTTGTCCGTAATTATACAGTCTGAAAGATTCAGGACTCAAATGGGGCTTTTGCCCTATAAACAGAAGGAGTAACACCTGTATGCTTTTTAAAAGCCGCATAGAATGTACTCTTAGAATTAAAACCAGACTCTAACCCTATAGATAGGATGGCATACCCAGAATAATTAGGATGTGTCAGTAAATTTTTAGATTCCCTGACTCTGTATTCATTTATAAAATCAGAAAAGTTAACACCACTTATTTTATTAATAAGCTGCGATAGATAGGTAACACTGATACCTAATCGCGCTGAAATACTACCCAAGCTTATATCTGAATTCTTATAGATTTTTTCATTCTCAAGTAAAAAGCATAGCTCTTTATAATACCCATTATCATTGGTAATGGTAGCAGATTCTTTTTTTACGAGTTGTTTGATTTTTGTAGCCGTGAGCTTTGCTATCAATTGAAAGATAAATATGTGTTGTTTGGTAAAAAATCCTTTTTTAGAATGCTCAGAATCTAACACCCCTAATGCCTCTCCTTCATAAAGAATAGGAACCGCTAGTTCTGATTGTCGTTGCATATCATCTAATACATACCTAGAATCTTGACTTACATCAGAGATACATTCCCATTGATGTGATTTTGCAACAGCTCCTGCTATACCTTCTCCCAAAGGAATCTCTATAGGACTCAATATTTTACGTGTGCCTTTATCTTTATTACCATAGGCAGCCTTTTGAACAAGCACATGACGCTCTTTATCTACCATATAAATCACACAATCTTCCAGATCCAACTTTCCTATTGCATTTTTCACAATATCCCAAAGCACATCGTCCTGGTTGCGTTTATCAAAAAGCGAGGTTGCAAAATAACTTAACACACGGGTCACATCATAGGTGTCACCTATAATATTTTGCAACTCTTTGGACTCAAAAATTTTATTTAAACCCTCTATTTGGAAATCGGTAACCATAGCTTCAAAAGCTACTTGTCTTTTTTGCACCTCTTCCTTTTTTGTTTTTAAATGACGATCTCCTATATATAGGAAAACAAAATAAAACCCTAAGAACAGCAACCACAGCGGATAATAGGCCATCATCCCTCTTTCAAACTTCGTTACTTTGAGATATAAGATCACAAGAATCCAGAGGCTACATAATATCACTAAGAATGTATACATCAACCGAAGCCAGTTTGTTTTTTCTAAAACCGTTTTATAAGAGGCTCCTAATAACGTACGCTCATAGTTTTTGATCATCTTGTAATTCCAAATACCATTGACAAAGGCAAAAAGCACTGCTAGATTCTCATCCCATTCGGCACCAATAGTAAGAGAGATTGATTTTGAAAAAAGTGAATACCCTAACAAAGCATTTATCTTTAAAACTGCATACAGGGTAAAGAATACAATAAAAGGAGTCAGTAGCAATTTTTTATACTTTTTAAACTCCCACATCCTATCCAGATAGGAACAGATAAATAAAGAGAAAAATACAGGCGCTAAGAACTGCCATGGTATATAGAAAAGGTACAGTATCGGAAACACACGAACCGCATGCGCATCTACAAGTATGACCTGAATAATTGTCATTCCAGATGCGATAAGAAGCCAACTCAGATACCTACTAGCAACAAATAGGTTCTTATAAAATAATCGCCATACAGCACAAGCAACAAGTACTGAAGACAATACACCTATCGTTATATTTCCAATATTCCAATCCAACGCTTCCTATATTTACATACTATTAATGTACGAATAAACCATCGTATTGGATTACAACGCTTATGATCTTTATAATAGAAAAAGAATACATACAAAAAAAGCAGCTAAGGACTCTTAGCTGCTTTTATATTAAAATATAGAAAATCTATTACTTCACTTCTAATTTAGTCGTTGCCGCCGTGGCATTTCCGCCACCGCCATCGAGTTCAATTGTATACATTCCTTTAGGCAAATAATACTTTCCGTTACTGGCTTTTGCAATATTGAGTTCGGTATTTGCTTTTTCTAATATCTTCTTCCCTTTTTCGGTAATAGACATATCATAATCCACTACATTAATGCCTGTTTGTGGTTGTAATGGAATGTTTTGTAGTTCCTTTCCATTAGCATCTTTGACAACCATCGAAAACTTACCTGCATAACTTGTAAAATAAGATACCTCTAACGAAGGTTCAAAAGCGGGTCTCCAGGTACTAAAACTATTTCCCCATCTTCGTGAGTTACGCAACGACGCAACTTCAAAGAGTTGTACTTTTTTAGTAGCATCCATTTGCTGGATCGTTGTAATATCTGCTCTATAAAGGCTTCTTCCGTGGGTTCCTAGTAGGAGATGATTTTCTCTTTTCTGAATTTTTATATCATGTACGGCTACGGCTGGCAATCCTTTCGCGAAAGCGTGATAACTTGTCCCTCCATCTACACTTACATACGCACCATTATCTGTCCCAACATACACAATATTCTCTTTCTTAGGATCTTCTACAATCACATTCACCGGAGACATTGGGATATTTCCAGAGATGTTCTTCCACGTTTGCCCGTAATTATCAGATACGTATACATACGTTTTAAAATCATCCCAACGATATCCATTTAAGGTCACATATACTCGTTCTTTTTTATGCTCTGAAGCAACGACGCGAGAAACCCATAAATCTTTTGGAAAAGAAGCACTAATATCAGTCCAATTTCCTCCAGTATCTTTAGTTATAAAGACTTTCCCATCATCACTTCCTGTATAAATCAATCCGAACTGAAATGGAGATTCGCTCACGGTTGTGAGCGTCCCATAAGCTACATTTCCGTCTTTCCCTCCTTGGGTAAGGTCACCACTTATTGCTGTCCAATCATCTCCTTGATTCATAGAACGCATTAGTTTGTTTCCTCCTAGATATAGGATATCTTGGTTATGCGGACTTAATAAAATAGGGGTTTGCCAGTTAAAGCGATATGGCTTTTCACCTAATTCATGTTTGATATTAAAGCGTTTAAAATCTTCGGTTTCACGGTTAATTCTAAAGTAATTCCCAAACTGAAATCCTGTATAGACCACATTAGCATCGCGACTATCTACCTGTACTTGCATCCCGTCACCACCCATGATACTTTCCCATGGGTATTGACCGCTTTGGTGCCATCTCTTATTTTCTTCTGCTGTATTCTCTCCTACCCAAACACCATTATCCTGAAGTCCTCCATATACATTATACGGTTCTTCATTATCAACCTGAATATAATAAAACTGTCCTACAGCAGGATCATTTAATTTGGTCCAATTATCCCCGTCATCATAGGTAATATTAAGACCTCCATCATTTCCATTAATAAGGTGTTTTTCATTTTTAGGATTAACCCATAATGCTTGATGATCTGAGTGTACGTTTTCTCCGCCTATATTTTTAAAGGTTTTCCCTCCATCTTTTGAAGCGACAATTGGCACACCATAAATATAAATATCTTGATCATCTTGCGGGTTCACATTAATCTCTCCAAAGTAATATCCATAACTACTATAAATATCATCTAGGTAGCCATCGTGAGTTTTTTTCCATGTTTTTCCTGCATCATCAGATCGGTATACTTCTGCGCCTACCACGGGAGTGTCAAACAATTGTGAATTGGCATCTTCTAAGTATTCCACCAAAGCAAGAGGGGAAATTTTGCCGCTTTTGACCATTGCAGTCACCTTGTCGGCTGAATATTTTTTAGGGAACCGATTGGACTGCAAGAAGCCTTCAATTTGCTTTGCAGGCAATGCCAAAAATGCGTCTTTGCTCATGGTTCGCAATTGGTCTTTGGTGAGTTCCTCCTTTTCCTCCTCCTCGTCTTTCTCCTCTGCTCTCCTATCTTGATTGTCCAAAACGGCATACAGTCCTCCATCTTTGTGGTGTGCCAAGCCGATTCGCCCTACTCCATTTCCTGTCGGGAAACCGCTTTCGGCAGTAGTCATCAGCGTCCAATTTTCGCCACCGTCCACACTGCGGTAAATGCCCGAACTTGCGCCCGAACCTACAAAATCCCATGCT
>CAKZKZ010000659.1 GCA_937124495.1 uncultured Dokdonia sp.
TTATGAGGGGGGCTGGATGTTTGATGCTGGATGTTTTCAAGAATTGAATTTATTACGATATGCGATCGTCATGTTCATTAACTTATAACAAAAGTCGTATTTCTTTTTAAAAATTTCATCACTAATACACTTTCTATTTTTTGTTTGGTACAAACAAGTAGCAACTTCAGTAAGAGATTGTATAGAATGCCTTAAGAATCGTCTTTGTTCAGGATTAGATTGTAAAATACTTCCTTTTTATATTCGTTGGACAAGTTACAATTTTTAAAAATGTTAAAATACCCAATACCTACTTCTCACTTCCCACTTCTACAACATCCAATTAAAAATCGTAATTTTGCCTACTTATTTTTTAGTACGCATGGACACACGCAAGAGAGTAGCATTCTATACATTAGGGTGTAAATTAAATTTTTCAGAAACATCAACCATCGCTCGTAATTTTACAGACGAAGGGTTTGATCGTGTTGACTTTGCTGAATCTGCAGATATCTATGTGATTAATACGTGTAGTGTTACTGAAAATGCAGATAAGCGTTTTAAAACTATTGTAAAGCAAGCTCAAAAAGCAAATCCAGAAGCTTTTGTGGCAGCAGTGGGTTGTTATGCACAATTAAAACCTGAGCAATTGGTGGCTGTAGATGGGGTAGATCTCGTATTAGGAGCTACCGAAAAATTTAAAATTACAGATTATATTCATGATCTTTCTAAGAATGATCATGGAGAAGTACATTCTTGCGAGATCGAAGAAGCCGATTTTTATGTAGGTTCGTATGCTGTTGGAGATCGTACCCGTGCTTTTTTAAAAGTACAAGATGGTTGTGATTATAAATGCACGTATTGTACGATTCCACTTGCACGAGGAATTTCTAGGAGTGATACTCTGACCAATGTTCTTAAAAATGCTTCAGAAATTGCAGCGCAAGATATCAAAGAGATTGTGTTAACCGGCGTTAATATAGGGGATTATGGTAAAGGAGAATTTGGGAATAAGAAACACGAACATACTTTTTTAGAATTGGTAACAGCACTAGATAAGGTAGATGGCATAGAGCGTTTACGTATCTCTTCTATAGAACCTAATTTATTGAAAAATGAGACGATAGATGTTGTGGCAAAATCTCGTGCTTTTGTTCCTCATTTTCATATTCCGTTACAAAGCGGGAGTAATGAGATTTTAGGATTAATGCGTCGTAGGTACCAACGAGAGTTGTATGTAGATCGTATTACTAAAATCAAGGAAGTGATGCCACATGCCTGTATTGGGGTAGATGTGATTGTTGGCTTTCCAGGAGAAACAGATGATCATTTCTTAGAAACCTATAATTTTCTAAACGAACTCGATATTTCATATTTACACGTATTTACTTATTCCGAGAGAGATAATACTGCAGCTGCCACGATGGATGGAGTTGTTCCTAAAAATGTGAGAAGTAAGCGTAGTAAAATGTTACGAGGACTTTCTGTAAAGAAGAGACGTGCTTTTTATGAATCTCAATTAGGAACACGTCGTACAGTTCTTTTTGAAGGAGAAAATAAAGCAGGATATATTCATGGATTTACAGAAAACTATGTCAAAGTAAAAGCTCCGTGGAATCCGGAGCTTGTAAACACATTACAGGATGTTGATCTTACAAAGATCGATGATGATGGTATGGTACGTTTTGAGTTTGTAGCCCAAACAGTTTCCTAACCATTTATGAATAATGATTACAGGTCAGTGTTAAGTGGGCTTATATTGTAAGCTTCTATAAATGTGCTCCCTTCAAAGACATTTACATAGAAGTTTTGAGTCATACCATTGCCATATACAAGTGTTCCTAAGAACGAGTAATAGGTGTTAGATTTATGTTTTCCTTCTCCAGCACCATAGTAATAATGATTGATGACCTTTCCTGTCGAGGCAGTGATTTCTGAAAAGTATTCTTCTATTTCTTTTACGGCTACCGTCGTATTTATATCAGGATCTAAAATAGGTTCAAGGTTTTGATAAGATGCATTTGAAATCATTTCTGCAAATTGGTAGGCTACTTTTTTTGCATTATTCATTTTTTCTGCAGAATTTATAGAAAACGTAAAAGGATCTTTTTCTTTATTTTTTCGAGAGATATCTACGCCTATATAGCTGTAAAGTTCTTTTTCTTCATCAGATAAATTTTCATGTACAATAGCTGCTATATTATTTCTAGATATATTAATGTCTTGTGTATCTAGGTTAGTGCTTTGAGATACGTATACATTTTT
>CAKZKZ010000660.1 GCA_937124495.1 uncultured Dokdonia sp.
AATGCGGTTTGTCTTAACTAGAATTTCAGTAAGTCAATAAGAACAAACAAAAACATCTTATAACAAAGATGTTTTTGTTTGTTCTTATTCTAAATATCTTGATTTTCAATTTCTGCCTTTTCCCTTCGCCCGGCAACTATTTTAAGAAATCTATCTTTATGCTCGTTAATAGCTTTATCAACTTTAATAATGGCTTGCTTCATAGCATCAATAAAACTATCTAAGGATTCTATATCAAAAAGTCTAATTTTTGGATGACTGATTTGTATATCAGGATATCCAAAAACAGGTGTAATAAGCATTTTGAAGTGTCCTTCAAAATAACTCCCAGATAGTGTATGGACTACTTCATTTATTATACTCATATTATGTTCCGTATTGTAGAACAGAGTTTCTGGTTCTTCTATAAAATGAGCATATTGTATGTATGAAATCACTTCTTTTTTTGTTAGATTTTCAATAGCGTTTTCTGGAAATCGTTGAATATATTTTAGACGTAGTTCATCTATAATATCAAGGTATGATGAAAGCCTTGTGTTTTGCTTTTCATTATCAATACAGAATGCTTCTGTATTTTTATCATTACTCATTAACGTATCACTTATACCTGTAAGATCCTTCAATACAGGTTCGAGATACCTTTCTTGAAGAGTAACTGGTAGTTTAAATATTTCTAATCCAAGGTTATGATGCTTTTGTAAGCTTTTTTCTATGCTTTCTTTGGTAATTTCTTTCATCTTATAACCATTCTACCAAAAGTCAGTAAGATTTAAAGTAAATCTAAATATATTAAATGGAACTTCACTTTTAAAACAATAATTTAAAAACACCATACAGGTGTTTTCAATTATTCTAAATAATGATGCGTCAACATCAACGAGAATGCATCAAACAATCCCATGTTATAATCCTCCAAATCACTATTCATTTTGAATCGTGGCTTACGTGGTTCTAACTCTGGATACCAATGTGCAACCGTCTTTGCTATAGCAAATTTAGACTTGCCACCAAACTCAGTAAATACCTCTTTAATTTGTGTTCTTGAATATTGATGAATAGGAATGTTATGCGCTTCTGCTTCCTCCTTAAAACTATCAATAATCCCTATCGTTCGTTTGCTAATACGATTGTCGTTTCCTTCATACCCGCGTAGGATTACCAAAGCAGGACGATATTGTTTTAAAAACTTATGCAACCGTTTAATGTATTTGTCTTTGGTAAAAGGACGTATTTTAGCCATTCCGTAATTGAGCAGTTCCTTTGGATTTTCACAGATTACATATCCCATTCCGAAATAGTTAGGATATAAGACAAGGGTTAACTCAGGCGTTTGCATATTGTTTGTGGAGTGATTCTAAGCGGTCAATGACGATATCCAAACTAACAATGCGTTTGTTAAGGCTGGTGGTGATAAATCCTTCTTCAAGCATACTTTTAAGTTTGCTTGCACGCCCCATACAATCAAAAGTGATCTCTGGATAGTGATATTTAAAAAGTCGTTCCAATGGTATTTTTAGGATAAGATGGTACGCCATAGCAACACGCATATTAGCATCTAGTTTTCCCGATTCTATTTTAGAGAGATTGCCCGTATCATATCCAATAATGCTCGCCATATCTTGCAAGGATATTCCTGTACGTTCTCTATTAATTTTTAAAAAGTTTTGTGCATTTATCATATTAAGTTAATGGGGTGCGGATGTTATGATTTCCAACACCTATGAGCTATGATAAAGGGTTTTGTTACAATGTCTTAGATATACAGGTTTGTAAATAGTACAATTTTTTTTCGCTCGCGCTCCGTGTTTTGTGGATGACGTGGGAATAAGTAGTACGATTTAAAGCTTTGTTTTAGTTCAGTCGTGTATTGATTATTTAGTTAGTAGATACTTCCTTCTACATATTGTATGTATAATTATTGTAGTCTGACCTTACTTCTAGGGTTTCGTGCTGTTAACTTCTAGGGTGGTGGTATAAAGGTATAAAAGAGCTTGTATGCCCTTCTGCGTTGTATAGTGGTAGTAACTAACCTCCCTTGCTCATTCTTTGCCTGTATAAGTCCTTTTTGAAGCAATGAGGATAGAGCTTCAGAGACGGAGCGTTGTGATAAATTGGTTTTTTTGACAAAAAACCGTCCTGAAATCCAATCCCATTGCTTGTGCTTTTTAGTACCAGGTTCTACAAATCCATAGGTTTGACGAATGATGATAAGTAAAACTTTAAGTTCTGCATAGCCAAGCTTTGGAAGGAGTAAGAAAAACGAATTAGGAACATTCGTGTAGGGGTAGTATGACATCTATTAAATATATCTGTATAGAATGACTAGATATAGATAACCTATTTTGTACTAACCTATTACTAATACGACTATCTATGAGCAGAGATTTAAAGAAAGGTATTGTTATGATATGTCTACTTATACAACGATACGAACACCGAGTGAAATAGAGAAACACTTCGACAACTATATTCTTGACTGCCAATACGGAAAGCAATTAAGTCCAAAGACAATAGCGAGTTATAAAGATGTCTTTAATACCTTTAGAAAGATAATAACAGAAATAGTTGCATTAGAAGATTTTTACCCACAAATGATTCCTCAATTTTTTAAGCGTATTGCTACAAGAAAACGTATTGTCGGAAAGAATAAGGTAAAGGTAGGAGTTAAGCCATCAACGATTAAAACCTATTATAATAAACTTGTAGCGTTTTTTATATGGCTTGAACGCTCTGGAGAACTATCGCAGGGCTTTGTTAAACAAATTAGTAAACCTAAAAACCCGACCTATGATGATTCAAAAGCATTAACCGATACAGAAGCCTCTAGGATACTATCGAGTATTACCCAAAACACTATGGATAACTACTTTCTGTACTTACGCGATTTAATCATTGTTGAGTTATTGTTATATACGGGTGTTCGTAAGGGCGAATTATTAGCCCTGAAAATTAGTGATATTGATTTCACGCGAAACAATATATTCATTAACGGGCTTACTTCTAAATCAAAACACAGTCGATATATCCCCCTTCATTTCTCATTAACGTCACACCTTAAAACATACTTAAAAGAACGTCAAAAATTAGGCTCTTCAACTGAGGCACTTATTATCTCCACTATAAAAGACAAAGCACTTACCGAACATGGTTTAAAACATTGGGTTAATAAATACATCAAACTATCTGGTGTTAAATTCCACTTACACCGATTTCGCCACACCTTTGCTTGCAAACTAGCATTAGAAAATACGGACATCATAACTATTATGAACGTCTTAGGGCATTGTTCTGTAGAGACAACTCTGCGGTATTTACGTTCTATCAAGGCAGAAAATTCAAGAGAATATATCCAACAAATCATTTACTGATTTTTAAATCTCTATGTTATACTAGCTGTGTCGTGATATTTTATTAATTAAGGTATCTCTATTAAATTATAGAGATATAAAACATTGAAATATTGCTATTCGCAATCGAAAATTTGTGTGGAGATATGGTCGCCAAAAATCACTTGTATATGTTACAAAACTCCTCTAAGAGCGTTATAGAATAACATTTTAGAAGGATTGTGTGACTACCAAATCCCTGATAATGACGAGGTCCTAGGTTCAAGTCCTAGCATGCGCACATAAAATAATAAAAACTCTTATAAAATAAGGGTTTTTATTATTTCAAATTTTAAAAATGACTGTTTTCACGACCTCATCAATGGTCATGACCACGTATGCACTTGGAATGTGACCATAAATATGTTTGTATAGGACTTATATAGTAACAGCTCTAGGTTTTAGATAACCACTTCCACGAAAGAATAAGTAGTCACTAAAACCAGACTGTTTCCTTTTAGAATCTTGTGAAAGAATACATCTTATATGGATTCAAATCTATTTACACATAGATAATTTTATGATAATATATTTTCAGAGCGGTATCCGAAAAGCCATAATAGAGTAGGAGTTATTTAAAATTGAAGATTATGTTAAAAAGTATTGCAAATTTTGGATGTGGATTGTCTAAAAAAGAACTGCTTTCCATTAATGGAAAAGGATTTCTTTGCTCAGACGGTATGCATGCAGTTATTATCGATGAATGTTCTGGAGAGTATTACTGCAAACACAATATTGAGCCAGGTACTATCACCCCACCACCACCACCAATGCCTTAAACTGTCATACCTTGATTCACCCTCCAGACG
>CAKZKZ010000661.1 GCA_937124495.1 uncultured Dokdonia sp.
TTTTTTGAAACTGAATTATTTATATGGTCTTTTTACTGTTTTTGCTTTTGTTATAGCGTTTTTATTTGTTTTAACAGTGCTTGCGTTGCACTTACATTAAGCATCGCATTGTCTTCATAATCTACGGTATGAAAATCGGATACTTGTTTTCCATACACAAAAACATCTCCTTCCTTATTACTGGCTACTTTTATAGCATTTTCTTTGATTTCTAATACAGCAACAAGTACCTCTTCATGACTAAAAATGAGTTTTATGGTATCTCCAATCACAAGATCCTTAGGAGCTATTGTAATCCAACCATTTGTAATCTTGCTTAACTGATATATATTAGGAATCATTTCAGTAATATCATCAGTAACGGCTTGTGGATAGATTTCTTTAAGTTGTTGGGCAATGATTTTTTTATGCGTTTGATTTCCCTTTGTAACGGTATCAATGAGTGTATAATCAGTAATCTTAATTTTAGATAGTGTTTCAAGATCATTAGATGTATTACTGAGGCCTATCACATTTTTAATTCGGAGATCTGAGTAGGCATTAAACTCAGTAGAAGCGATTCGTCCTGTAGCATAAATAGAATAATGTACGCCTCCTGAGTATACACCAGTTGTATTGTTTGGCCTATTATTGAGATATCCGTACCTAACATTTTGAAGATTACCTACTCCATTTACAACTAACTTTCCCTGAGTTGGTGTACTTGTTCCAATCCCAACATTATTATATACATTGATAGCTAATGGTTTTCCACCATGTGATTGTATCCAGCTATATCCTTTATCAATACCTATTTGTAGACTTCCGTCATTAGAATTAGAAGAATTTATAGTCAATGCGTTATTAGCTGTGATAGCTGGATCTGATGCATTACTTCTAATATGTAGTTTTGCGTTGGGATTGTCTATACCTATTCCAATATTACCGTCTTGAGTAATGGTCATCTTTGTAGATGTATCATTTCGGAAATTTAGATGACCAGATTTCCAATCCATATATGCTGCACTACCACTATGATGTAATCGTAGCCTTTTTGGAGCATGGTCGCCTCTTCCAGTAAGCCAAAGATTAGCCCCATTAGTAAACACATCTCCTTTTATTTCTAGTTTCTCACTTGGGGTAGTCGTACCAATTCCTAGGTTACCAGTATCGATAATAATATCTTCACTTACATGTACAGCTCCCTGTACGTCTAGTTTTTGAGTTGGGGTTGTTGTTCCAACACCTACATTTCCATTGGGTACAATGGTTAAGGCATCGGTTTGTGCTATATTTTGTAGACTCATACATAGTAGACAAATAAGAATTTGTATATTTTTCATAGTATTATTAATTTTTTATAGCTTCATTAGAAAAAACAATGCTCTATAGGGAGGTCTGTTTTCATGAGACTGTCCACCGCCTCTTGGATATAAAGTATGGCTATGATTACCTGCGTGTGAAGTATTTTTATTAGCACTCGTATTTCTCCGCATTAAGTTTTTCCAATATTTACCTCCAGCTTCTGCCCAACCTGTATATTCTCTATAGGTATGACTATGATTACCATTACTTGATGTTGCATCATTACCCGTAGATCCAGTGGCTCCGTGGTTGTGTTTGGGTATTTCATTGATTTTTAAGGTCACTTTTTCTTCTCCTCCTGTAGTATTAGTAGTATATTTTTTTCCTGCCCCTACAACAAATCGATCTCTTAAATCTGGCGTTCCATTAGTACCATTACAAATCGTCCACCCTTTAGGAATACTTGTACTATTCCCATGCCACATAATAATAGTCCCCTTAGGAACTAAATCATGATTATTTTCTTGGATTTTCTCCTTTGCATTTATAGATCCTTGTACATCTAGTTTTTGAGTAGGTGTTGTTGTTCCAATTCCAATATTACCATTGGGTAAAATGGTTAAAGCATCAGTTTGTGCCATGATTTGACATGTAAACACGAAGAGTAGTAAATAGCTTAACTTTTGTATAGTTTTCATAAGAATATGGATATAAAAAGTTTGTGTTGAATTAAGGTGATGTCATTTTTTATGATTTCATTAAAAAGAATAATGCATAATAGGCTGGGCGATTTTCATGGGAGGCGCCACCTCCTGAATGTCCAATTTGTGTATTTATACGATGTGTATGGGCTCCATCATTATTGTTAATCACATCTTTTGAATCATTACTTATTTTCTCTCTAGATCTAACATCCCCCCCTCCGCCATCATGTTTCCTCTTTTTATAGCCATTCCAATAATGTAAATGATTTCCGTCTTTATTATCAATAGTTGATGTAGCAGTATGGTTATGTTTAGGCATTTCTTCCATTTTTAAAGTTACCCTGTCCTGGCCGGCTTTATCATTAACTTCGTATTTGTCTCCTACACTTACAATGAACCGATTTCTTAAATCTGGAGTCCCTTTATCACCATTACATATTCTCCATCCTTCAGGAATACTATCACGTCTCCCATGCCACATAATAATAGTACCTCTTGGCACTAAATCATGATTGTTTTCTTGGACTTTTCCTTGTGTGTTTATGTTTCCATTTACATGTACATTTCCTTGTACATCTAATTTTTGAGTAGGTGTTTTTGTAGCAATTCCAATATTACCATTGGGTAAAATGGTTAAGGCATCGGTTTGTGCCATACTCTGTACTGTAATGAACACAAGTAGTAGGAGAATAAGTGTTTGTAGGTTTTTCATGCTAATAGTTGGTGTAAAAAAGATTGTGATTTAAAAATTAGTGTCCTGTTTTAATGGTTACTGATGCGCCTTTACGTACTCTAAAATTCGATTGGATGCTCATTCCTCCTCCAGAATATAAAATGGTATTTACCGTATTTAATACAGTAAACCCTTTTTCACGTTCATTTTTCAACGTGATCGTATTTGTAGCGCGGTATACGGTATTGGTATTTAAACTAGATAGGGTGATATCTGTCGCTGTGACTTCTGTGGCAGTAATCGCAATCACGTTATTTGCTGTCATGGTATAGAGT
>CAKZKZ010000662.1 GCA_937124495.1 uncultured Dokdonia sp.
AAAAATTGTATTAGGTTGCACATTGGCGTTAAAAAACCCACAGTTCTTTAAAAAGAATTCGCTTCCATTAGCACCTCCTTCAAAATCTAACCTATCTCCATTTGAGGCTGTTGCATCCGCAGTAAACTCTCCCTTTGTCATTTCTACCCATGTATTATCGGTAGTATATGCCCATTGATTTCCGTAATTTACTTTTCTAGAAAGATATCCCGTACTCGGATTGAAATTTTCCAAAAAAGAGTGTAATCTTGCTAAATAAGTGTCCGTTTTTGGTCTTCTTAAGCTAGCAATTAATTGCCAATCATTAACTTCCGGATCGTAAAAATACCCTGTATAATCTGTTGACCCAGAAACACTAGAAGGCTCTCCCTTTAGTAAAAACTTATATGTTATACCAGCCTTCCAATCTACATCTATAAAAGATTGTATTCCTGAACCTTCATTTCCGAAATCTTGAACGGTTACACCTACTCCATTTCCTAAATTAGTAACCTTATAATCTTCAGGAATTTGATTAGGATCATCGGTACTAAAGGCGCTCCATATTGAAAATAAAACACGTCTTTCTGTAGCTGAATTTACTTGCATTCCAAAATAACCTTGTGCATGACCATTTGCCATAAAAAATGTACCTAACTGATCTTCACCTTCAGGAACTGTAACTTCGTTGTAAAACCATTGTACATTTTTTCCTTCTGGTTCTTCATACCCCATATGGACAGATGGCCCTCTTCTTCCGAAGTGAAAATTGTTTGTAGGAACAAATGTAATTCCAGAGCTTATTGCAGATCCACCAAAAAGAATCTCATTAATATCGGCTATATCGTTCCCAGATTTTTCTAACCCTTGAATTTCAATATAATTATATCCCTCAGGAACTGTAAATGCTCCAACCTCTTCAGTTTTATAAGTACTATTCGAAACAGTTATTTCTTTAGAAGTATTACCAACGGTAATTTTTATTTTTGATGAACCATCTGAAGATTTCATTTTTAGTCCAATATTTAGCTCACCAGCTCCTGTTTTTACATAGGTACGAATAACATCATCTAAGGATGACCAATTTTGAATACCGGATTCAGAAATTACATTTTGATCCTGAGTAAGATTGTTCATAACCCAACTATTAGCACCAATGGGAATTGTTTTAGTTAAGCTTAGTGCTTGAGGTTCTTCTTCCTCTTTCTCAACTTCTTTTGATTCGGGTGTATCGCTTTTAGAACATGCAGAGCAAGAAAATGATATGTTAATGAGAAGTATTAAGACCAAAGTAGTACTTCTTAGATTTAATTGGGCAATTGTATTTTTCATAATTTAAATTTTATTTGGATACTTTAAATACTTGATGATTGTCATTATTGTTAGCAATTAAAATGAGACTACCTTGAACATTTTTTAAATCTATTAAGACTCTAACATCCCCATCTGCATAAAGACCTGTTGTATGGTTAGGTATATACTGAAACTCTCCTTGGCTTTTACCTTTTAAAAAGGTGCCTATTCCAGCATCTGCACGTGTTGTTTCTACTTCAGATTGATAATTGTTTCCAGCCATTAAAAGGTCTTTTATATTCTCACCATCGAAGTCTTTATAAACGATACTATTTATAACCGATTTTTGTACTTCTATCTGAAAAGGTTTAAAAGCGAATTGACCATTTCCTTTATTTATAAAAATTAATAATACTATGATTATTACAATTATTGGTGATAGTATTATTAAACCAATTAGAGAAATAAAAAAATCTAATATGTTTTTAATCTCTTCTTTTTTAGCAACAGTTTCTTTTTGCTTTTCTGTTAACACTTTGGGAGTAGTTGCTTTCTTACTTTTTTTCTTTCTTTCTTCCTTCTTTTTATCTGATAATCTTGTTCTATCAATAGTAGATAAAACAAGGTCGCTAATATCATATTTTTTATTTGAATATAGCATAACTAAGTCGCTAGATTTTTCAAATACGAAATCATATTTTTTTCTCTTAGCGATACTTTGTATTGCATTATAGACTTGATCTTGAATTGGCTTCACCAATTGCTTTCTAACTAAGAACATATCTCCCTTAGGACCAAAATATAAAGATTCTAATCTTCTTAACTCAACTTGCTTTAAAGTTATTTCTTCTTCTTTTTCCTCAATTAAATCTTTAGTTAAAATTGCTTTTTCATTGGCTAAATCAGATTTAAGTACTTCGATATGACGAGCTTGCTTATCTAATTTTTTTCTCCATTTAGCAACTTTAGAATCAAGTGTGTTTTGAGCCTGAAGATATTCTGGAACATTTTCTAGAATGTATTCCATATCTATATAAGCTATGATTTGATTCCTTTGTGACCAAGATACTGTTACGCTAAATAAAAGAACGACTAATAAAAATATATTTTTCATTTGTATAATGTATTTAGAAAAAACCGTGCCAAAAAAACTTTGACATTACAAATGTACAGTTTTCCTAGAATTGTCTTCCGATAATAAAATGTGTTTGCCAGCCAGATTTTTCAATTTGTCCTGGTAAAGGATCAAAACCATGAGCAAAGTCTATACCTAATAAACCAAATGCAGGCATAAATATTCTTACTCCTAATCCAGCTGAACGTTTTAATTCAAACGGATTAAATGTATCAAAATTGTCATAAGAGTTACCAGCTTCTATAAAACCTAAAGTATAAATAGATGCAGATGGGGCATCTGTTATAGAATATCTAAGTTCTAACTGAAATTTATTATAAATTGTTCCTCCTTGAGATGAAGATAATCTATTGTTTTCATATCCTCTTATACCAATAGTTTCTCTACCATCTAACTGAAATTGTGCAATTCCATCTCCACCAACAAAATA
>CAKZKZ010000663.1 GCA_937124495.1 uncultured Dokdonia sp.
AGTTGGGGAGGTATGCTTTCTCCAGAAGATTATCAAACCTTCTCTTGGCAGTACATACAGCAAATCATAGATGCGTTAAAAGACGAATCTCCAGTGATTGCTTTTGGAAATGGGTGTTGGTTTGCGCTAGACACGATGGCAAAATCAGGTGCTTCAGCATTAGGTGTAGATTGGACGGTAAGTGCTCGCAATGCACGGTATTTAACAGGAGGGAATATTACATTACAAGGTAATTTTGACCCTACACGCCTATTTTCGCCTCCGAGCGAAATCAAACGAATGGTACATGAAATGATTCGTGCTTTTGGAAAAGATAAATACATTGTCAACTTAGGACACGGTATTTTGCCAAATGTCCCCATAGAAAATGCAGGTGCATTTATAGAAGCTGTAAAAGAGTATAAAGAATAGAGTGAACATCAATGCGGTCATAAGATCAATGGATTTTAAGCAACTCTGGAGTCTTGCAGGGCTATGCTTACGACATCCATTATTTGTTTTCCCCACCTATAATGCGACACGCAAAACCGTCAAGGTTTGTGACCAGAAATTTGGAGATGCACATCACAAAAATGGTCGTGCAAATGCGTTTAGACATGCCTTATGGAACGTCCTTATTATTCATGCATGTAAACGATGGGCTTCTATAGAAAAAGCTACTGCCTGGACAAAGCGTATTACCGATTGGCACGAAGATTTTTCAGTAAATGCGCCTTTGGCAAGAGCCATGGATTTACATAATAATCATGTAGGTCGTACCTTTGCTATGAAGCATGCCGATGCAAGTGTGAGTCAACTCATACAATTGGTGATGGTCTTGATTCCGCTTTCGCGAAAGCATACAACTATCCAACAAATGCAAAAGCATCCAGATACATTAACACATATAGAAGATGATTAAAGGTATTATCAACGGACTTAAAACCTACGGGAATTCTTTTGGACTTGTCACAAAACTAGGCCTTTGGAAATACTTTGCGATTCCTATGGTTATTAGTTTGATCACGGCAACCGCTATAGGGGTTTCTGCTTATGGTCTTTCTGATAATATGGGCCATTGGATAGAACAAATTTGGCCTTGGGAATGGGGGAAACAAGGATTTTTCAGATTTGCTGAAATTCTAAGTGGCTTATTCATCATTATTATTGGTTTTATATTGTATAAGCACATTGTCATGGCATTAAGTGCTCCTTTTATGAGTCCCGTATCCGAAAAAATTGAAGCACATCTATCAGGCACAAAACATACGCACAGACAGACTAGTTTTAGTGCTCAACTCTGGCGTGGTATCCGAATAAATGTACGTAACCTAAGTATGGAATTGCTTCTTACGATTCCTATCTTATTGCTAGGGCTTATTCCCGTAATTGGTCTTATTTCTACGGTTCTCTTATTTTTAACCCAAGCCTATTATGCTGGTTTTGGTAATATGGATTATACATTAGAACGTCATTTTACGTATGAGAAGAGCGTTCAGTTTGTACGCAATAACAAAGGTCAAGCAATAGGAAATGGTATCGTGTTCATGCTGTTCTTATTGGTTCCTGTCATAGGAGTCATTTTAGTATTACCTCTGTCTGTAACAGCAGCAACCAAACAAACTGTTGGGTTATTAGATCCTGAACAAAAACGAATAACGTGACGGTTATAGAAAAATATGATCGCCATTTTATCTATGCTGGGGTACTATTTAATCTTATGATCGCCTATCGTTTTTATACCTTATGGGCATCACCAGAAGTAGACCATGTAAATCAAATAACAAACATGGCTACGCTAATAGCCTTTGAGTTTATTATGGTGCATAGTGGCGTCTTTATGGCTGTATTTCCTAAAAGAATCTCTTTATTTATATTTTTTCCATTTTATGGGGTTTTTGCTTTAGCCTTTGCTGCTATCATAGATGATTGGCATATCATTCTAGTGACATACCTTTTTGTTGTTTTTAATAGAATGAGGTTTGCCTTTGCAAACGTCCCTAAAGTAATAAAATCTCGAAATATACTCATCTCTGTATTTGCTGTCTTAATCTACTTTATAGGTATGTTTATCGTTGCTTTTGGTGCAGAATATTTACCCGAATTAGGACTCACTAAAGAGTATCTACAATCCTCTGGATATCTATCAAGTTTAGAAACTAGTGGACTCTTTTTTGATCTTCCTCAAACTGCTATGGCACTAGGTCTGTTTTATTATGTAGCTTTGGCCATTGTTGAGTTTTTATTTGTTTGGTTTCGGAAACGTTTTCATAAAGCCGTTACTGCTGAACTTGCACATTGAAAAAGACCTATCCTTAAAAATTAAAAAGAAAATAACCCTTTATGAAAGATCAATTTGTATCCTATATCCATACATTACAAGACACTATTACTTCTCGCCTTGAGGCGATAGATGGCAAAGCTACGTTTCAAGAAGATTTATGGAAACGCCCTGAAGGTGGCGGCGGTCGTACACGTGTGATTGAGAATGGAAATGTATTTGAAAAAGGGGGAGTCAATATCTCTCAGGTACATGGAAAATTACCAGAAACCATGCAACAGTATTTTGGCGTAAAAGATGCCAACTTCTTTGCCTGCGGACTCTCACTCGTATTGCATCCCAAAAGTCCGATGGTACCTACCGTACATGCTAATTGGCGTTATTTTGAAATGTATAATCAAGAAGGTGAGATTGTAGATCAATGGTTTGGTGGAGGACAAGACTTAACACCGTATTACCTTTTTGATGAAGATGCGGTTCATTTTCATACGGTTTGTAAAAACGCCTGTGACACACATGATCCTGAATTCTATCCAAAATACAAAGCACGTTGTGATGAATACTTTTACAATACGCATCGCAATGAAGGTCGTGGTTTAGGGGGGCTGTTTTTTGACTATCTCAAAAAGTCGGAAGCAAGGTCTATGCAAGATTGGTACAACTTTGTCACTACGGTAGGTGATAGTTTTTTAGAAGCATACACCCCTATCGTGGAGCGTAGAAAGGATACCGCTTTCGCGAAAGCACAAAAAGACTGGCAAGAAGTACGTCGTGGTCGGTATGTAGAATTTAATCTTGTACACGATAAAGGCACCTTATTTGGTCTTAAAACCAATGGCCGTATTGAGAGTATCCTAATGAGTCTCCCGCCTGTTGTCCAATGGAAATATGATCATCATCCGGAGGAAGGAAGCGAAGAAGCAAGACTTCTAGAAGTATTGAAGAATCCTAAAGAGTGGGTGTAAGTGTAATGAATTTCAAAACACGTTAATGATTTAAGTGTTTCTTTTTAAGGTAGTTAGGATTTATTCTCCTATATTTACCTGTATACTAACTAATTAAACACAAAATCATGCTGAAAAACATCTTAAACCTGAACGGAGTTACATCTTTAAGAAAAGAACAACAACTTCATATTCATGGAGGAGCAGGCAATGCTTGCCTCCAAGAATGTAGACAAAACTTTGCAGACTGTAGAGAAGATGGACACTCTCACTGTCTTGCCAGTTTAAGGGCTTGTCAAGCTAATTGCTAATACGATAGTTTTATAGTAAAAAATAGAAGCTGTCTAAAAAGCGTTAAAACTAGCTAGTTTCCACCCTGAGGGAAGAGAAGGAGTGTTAATAATCAAAAGATTAAAAACTTCGACACTCTCAGTTTGATAAACTAAAAGCACCTTTTTAGACGGCGACTATTTATAATATAACTCCTCTATAAAAATTCAAATGAGGCTACAATGACTCCCATATTACTTCCAAATAGCGGCTGTTTTTGTTTTGAATCCACCTTCGGTATTTAGATAATGGAAACGAGCTTTTAATAATTTTTTACGCCCTTCTGGGTTTCTAGTAAAAATAAGGTTTGCAGATCCTTTATAGATTTTCCAGTATTTAAAAAATAACATAGCATCTTCTTTTCGTTCTGCAAAAACAGAAGGCACTGCAAAGTAATTTGAAAAACCAAACGTACGTTGCAACCAACCAGATTGAGCAATCATATACCTTGGGTTGTCTATTTTCTGAACAATCTCTTCTAGGTTATTTACAAAAAGCAATTCTTCTTTAGCCGTGGCGCCGCTTATAAAACAAGAAACCTCTCCTGTATCAAATTTTTCTATTTGCAATTCTATTTGCGATACAGGTGTTGTGATCTGTTGTTTGTCATGCATCGTTTTAAGAAGTACCTGCCCTATCTTATACAACTGTTTATCAATTCGCCCATATTTTACATAAAGGACTACGGCCATATACGTTTTTGGAAGAAAAAGAATCGCAAGTCCCGAGAGTATTGCATAAAAAAAGTAAAGTGCTCCACGAGATAAAAAGGTAAATATGTTTTTAAAAAATAAGTCTGGCAGTGTAAAGGTTGCTACAGTGATTAATTGAATAAAGGAATACTTTACAAGGTCTTTATAATACACTTTTTTCTGACCTGACCTGTGTGTAAGATTATCTAGATTTAGTTTTAATTCTCGTACTAGAATATTCCCTTTTGCAATAGCAACATCCCATCTATTTTTTACTTCTTGGCGTTGTGCTGCAAGCGAAAACATCTGTTCATTGAGACGATCTTTATTCAAGTGTTCAGTAGGAATTGCAAAGCGATCCACGCCATTTTCTATAAAGGGAGTTCCTTGTAATGAGATTCCGCAAAAGGCTTCAAATCGTTTATATAGTTTATCAAGATCTTCTCCTCCGTCTGCAATGGTAGGATCAATACAGGCAAGATGCCATACCGAAGCCACTTTATCTGGGTTTTTTGCATGCACTCGAATCGCTCTTCCTCGCATTTGATTAGACATCACAAAAGATCCTACATACGAAGCCAATACCAATGTATTAATGGCTGGAGCATCCCATCCTTCTCCTAGTAAAGACGTTGTACCAATCAATACTTCTATATGTCCTTTTTCAAATAATGAGGTCATCACCCTCACTATTTCGCTTTTTCCTTTCTCTTTAGGCGCAAGAATCAAAAAATCTGTATCTCCCAAAGGAGACACCGAATAATAGTCTGAAGGTATTTCGGCATCCATATGCGATCGCAAGCGATCGTGTATAATCACTAGAGACCCTGTAAGAACGGCTAATCTTTCCTGTCTATTGGTCGCTTGCCAATTTTCAGGGTCTGGCTTTAAAGAAGCTCTTAAATACTGAAATATGGGAACGACACCTAACTTATTAATGCTGTCTAATTGATCTTCGGGGGTATCTATAAATTCTTTTCTGATATAATCTGCTAGAACAACAGCTCGTAAATTCGTTTTTAATTGTGCCGACTCAAAAGCAATAATATCCTGTATGCTCTTTAGTTTATTAGGGCTTTGTGCTAGAGACTTGTATAACTCATTTTTACCTTCCAGATGAACACGTTTCTTATTAAAAGCACCTATTTTGCGTAATTCTTTTTCAATACTTCCAAGCAGTACTTCATGCTCAAATAAGGATTCTCTGTGTGCTACCAATAACGGTTGTAATAACGAAGTTACCCACGTATAGGTAAATGCTGGTATCACCGCCTTTTTACTTTCAATACCTAAAACAGCTAGTTTTTCTAAGGGAATTTCTGCTTTTGTCGCATTGAGGTAAATCAGCATTGCGGCGTAGAGATCTGAATTATCATAGATAGCCTCTAATACCTGTGTTGTTTGAGCATAAAAAGGATGCTGAAGTATAAAGTTTTTAAAATCGGCGTTGCCTACAAGGTCATTAATAAAAGTCATCAACTTCATTCGGTAGGCAATGATATACTGTACTTGTGCTTCGTCTGGTTGTGAAAAATGAATATAATCTTGATGCGGACACAGATTTCCTTCCTTCACCAATTCCGGCACGCCAATCTCTACATCTATAGGGCCACAAAGCTCAAAATATTTAGCTATTTCTCGTTGCTCACTATCGTAAGGAGGTGTTGCGGTAAGTGCAATTAAAATGCTATCTGGGATAACTTTTAAAGCAAATAGTGGTTTCCACCATTCGTTTTTGAGATGATGTGCTTCGTCTAATACGATATTTTTTATACCCGCTTTCGCGAAAAAAGCCACAAGCCTTTCCCCATCTCCTTCCATTTCGTTTTTATAGAACGCATGCAACGATTGATACGTTGAAAAAGTAATGTATGCAGGTTGTTTTATATTTCGCGAACGCGGAATATCACAAGATTTCTCATCAACAAAGCATTCATACATGCGTTCTTGCCACTGATTCCGTATGGTAAGTGTTGGGGCAAGTATCAATGTTTTTTGATTTACACGACGTATCATTTCCAGTCCTAGCACTGTTTTACCAGAACCAGGAGGAGCAACTACGTGCAAATGACTGTCTTCAAAATGAACATCAAAACCTTCTAAAAATCGGCGTTGATAACTCCGCCATGTATATTTAAATTGAAAGGTTTTTTGAATGGACGTCAAAATGCAAAATCGGTTTTTTCAAACTTATGTATTCTGGAAATTTCCCTGGTAAAAAAGGACTTATTTCGCTTATGTGTTCAATAATAATCAAACCTAAACTCTTTTTAGATAGGTTATTAATAAAGCCCAAATCTAACCTTTCGTTTACAATAATTACATCTTCACTGGTGTTTTCATAGTTATACTGTATATTTCCTATATGTACCAGTTTAATGTTTTTTGAATTGTTTTCTTTTTTAAATTTTTGAAAAGCTTCAGCTAAATATTCAATACGTCTATGGTACAGTAATGTGCCTGCATGAAAATAAAAACCATCGTTTAA
>CAKZKZ010000664.1 GCA_937124495.1 uncultured Dokdonia sp.
CACTAAAAGCATTGCAAAAATGAGATACCTATAAGGGAACGTCGAAATTCAGTACGGGGTTAGATAGTAATACGTATCATAGATGTGTGGATGCGCTTACGCGAAAGCGGAAACAACCTACACATCATGCAACAGAGATACTAGAAGAAATTACTGTAGAAAAAACAGCCAGTATTCTAGAGGTTATCGAAGCAGACGAATTAAGAGAGCAGCTAGACTATTGTATTCAGCAATTACGAGAAGAAGATGCGTTTTTGGTTACTTTGTATTATCTTGAAGAACAAAAACTAGAGGAGATTGCTGCGATCACCGGAATGACAAAAAATAATGTAAAAGTGAAACTTTTCCGTAGTCGGAAGAAATTATATTCGATTATGGCATCACAATTACCTAAAGACTTAGTAGCGCGTTATGAAAACTAATGAAGAAAAACAACTAGACCGTGTCGTGTCTAAAGCGATACAAAAAGCTGCTGTAAAATCCCCATCAGATGATTTTACACAAAACCTTATGCATACAATTAAGGCAGCGCAAGCTTCTCAAGCTACGATTGTATATAAACCCCTTATTTCACGACGTGTATGGGGACTTCTAGGTACTATTTTTGCGCTTTTATTTGGATACGTTAGTGTTCAAAATATAGGTGTTGCTACTGTTTCTAATTTTATGCAAGAGACCTCTAGTAAAATTTTCACTTGGAGTTTGAGTGCTTGGGAGATGCCTAGTGTTGATCTTTCTGTCGCTAACACAAGTCCTTATGTGTATGGCGCCTTGATACTTTTTGGGTTTTTACTTGTAGAGATCGCTATTTTAAAACGTAAGTATTCTTAAAAGAAAATTTTCTAATAATACGTAATTTTTAAGGTCGTAGATTTATCTAATACTTTTTTACCATTGACTATAATATAAGATGTAATATAGGTAGGGTTTTGATACGTATCATACATATACTCATATAAGAGATCTCTGTGTACAGTAGTATCATACTGAAAGCTGTAATCGTCTCTAGATACCGTTATCTTTTTATTAGAATGCCCATCATAGGCTACACTATACGATTCTTTGTTTTTGTTAGAATCTGTTTTGATATAGGTCTGTATTCTGTTTTTTGTATCATACGTGGTGTTGATAGTGGTTTCTAGATACATACCTTCGACTACTTCATTGGTTGCTAGTTTCCAATTTTTTGGATGTTTTTTCTGCTGTTTGTAGGTGAGAAAGACTCGATCTGAAATTGCTTGTAGATTTTTAAAACGTCCTTCTATGTCATACATATAGTTATAATGATAGCTATCTACAAGACCTTCTTCTTCTGTAAATTGATATTGCACTACTGTTTGTATGAGACCTATTTTATTGTATGTCGCTTCTGCATACGCATAGATTTCAAATTCTGGGAACAGAATATATTCATCAACTTCACCATTGTCTGAAAAATCCACATCAATTGCACCTTGAGAACGATACTGTGTACGTGTCAATAAGTGTTCTTTTTTATACGTATATACAATACTATCCATAGTACCACCACTTATATCATAGGATATATAGTGAGTGAGTTTTCCTTTATTATAGATATACGTATAGAAATCATCTTTTATAATGGTATCGTTTTTAGGGGATGGTTGTAATGCTTCATTTAAATAGGGGATGGTAGTATCGTCATAGATATCACTTGTGGTATAAGCTGTGATTTCTTTATCTTTTTTTAAACGGTAATAATAATCGGCAGTATATACTTCATCATTATCTGGAGAGATATGTTCAGTGTAGGTACGATTTACTTCTCTGACAGATCCTTCTAAATACTTCGGATTTGTAACTTTATTTTCTTCTAAAAGTATATAGAAATCATTTTGTGGATTAGGAAATTCTGGAAAATCTCTAGTTTGAGCATTACTAGTATAGATACAACAAAGAACAAATAGCGTTGTGTATAGGTGTTTGTACATGTAGCGTTTGATGTGTTAGCTTTTTTATAACGCTAAAATAGATGGATTATGATACTGTAATTATATAATTGATATAAAATCAAAAAGCACTCACCCTTCCCCGAGGCAAGCACTTTTCTTCATCATTGTTTTTAAAAAATTAACTAACCTTAATTTTAAAATCGCAAGATGTAGAAATGATTTGGGATATCATTACGGGTTCCCGTAATGAAGGTGACTTTTTTATCCATAAAAATGGTAATCATTAGGTGTGTATTTTTTAATCTAAATATATCTTCTCTCTAACCTGATGGGTGAGTATATTCTCAAAATGATTTGGGTATTTAAGTTCAAGGTAGGGGATAACAAAAGTTTGAGATCATGAAAGTGAATTTTTGAAATAGGACATCGTTTTATAGCTATTTCTTTACATAATAAAACCCTTATCGATTTTGATAAGGGCTTTATTCTTTTATAATGTATTTGCTATTTCTTTTTAAAGATCAGATTGAATAAGAATAAAATGACAATGGCTCCTATAGCACCTGTAAGTATGGCTCCAATCCAACCAGTACCAAGGTTTACGCCTAGTTTACCTAGTAGCCAAGAACCTACAAAACTACCTATGATACCGACAATAATATTTCCAATAATGCCCAATCCGCTTCCTCTGTATAGTTTACTGCCTAGCCAACCAGCTAATGCACCAATAATAAGTGTTACAATTAATCCCATGTGTTGATTTTTAGTTGTTAGTATCCTACAATGTAGTAGATTTTTTTGATACTGTTTATTTACTACTATGTTTTTTAGATACTTGATTCTATCAGAAATATTTTCTTTATCGTCACCAATCCCTAGTATATATAGAAGTTAGATGTTAAGTATAGCCATAAAAAAACTGAGACTATTACACCTGTTTTGTATAATAACCTCAGTTTGGATATGTGTATGGCTAGATGTAGGAATATATAGCTATTTATTCTGACAGACTAATCACCTGTGTTTCGTTATGTAACGTTTTATGCACAGGGCATTTATCTGCAATTTGCATGATACGTGCTTTCTGTTTTTCGTCTAGTGTATCGGCAGTCAGTTTTACGACTCTTGTAAAGGTGTCTATTTTTGAAGTAGGATCATCTTCACATGCTTGACAATCTTGAGGATATGATTTTGAATAACTTGTATGTACTTCTACATTATCTATTTTCCATCCTTTACGTCTGGCATACATTTGTATTGTCATGGCTGTACAAGCAGATAGTGATCCAGCTAACAATTCATAAGGTGTAGGTCCATAATCATTACCACCAATACTCGCAGGTTCATCTGCTTTCATATAGTGATTTCCAAGTTTAAGTTCTGTGGTATATTTATCTTCGTCATCTAAACTAGCAGCTACTTGAAATGTAGTATTAAGTACATCTGTTTCTGGAGCTGGAATATAACGAGCTGCCCAACCTGCAACAATCTTCCCTACGTAAGAAGCATTTTTCTTGTCAATTAATAAGTGTTCAGATCCGTCGAGCGTTACAAAACTTTTTGGGTGATGTGCTGCGTGATAAATCTCCTCAGCATTTTTTATAGATACTGTAGCATCTTGTGGAGAATGTAAAATCAATAAGGCTTTATTTAATTTACGAGCAGCACTTACACAAGAACTTGCTTCTAGATCGTCAATGAATTGTTTTTTAAATGTAAAATCACGCCCGGCAAGCGTTATGTTTGCTTGCCCTTCTTGTTTGATGACGTCTAACCCTCTTCCTAATTGTTTCTGTACATGTTTTGGATTACTTGGCGCTCCAATGGTAGCCACTGCTTGTATACTTTCTATCTGGCCACCAGCAAAAATCGCTGCGGCACCTCCTAAAGAATGCCCTACAATAAGTGTCGGTGCTTTATATTCTTCAGTAAGAAAATCTGCCGCACTGATAAGGTCGGTTACATTACTAGAAAAATTAGTATCAGCAAAATCACCTTCACTATTTCCCAATCCCATAAAATCAAATCGCAACACACCAAAACCTTCAGATGCTAGTGCACGACTTACATTACGGACGGCACTAAAATCTTTACTACATGTAAAACAATGTGCAAAAATGGCAAAGTTATGTGGATCTTGATTTGCAGGAAGATCCAATCGCGCTGATAAGGATTTCCCTTCTTTATTTATGAATGTTAATTTACTTGATTTCATGAAGTTGATTTGTTTTGATGCTATGCTAAGTCGGTATCGTGATAGATACCTAACTTTTGCGAAACGTGAAGTTACAAATAATCCTATTTTTATGGATCGTTTTCTTTCGCTTAAAGCGAAAAAATATAAAAGAAATCTTCCAGTATGTACATATCTGAATCTGCTATTTCCTGTTGTATCTATAGCATAAAGAATTAGGTTAGTATTCTGATTTTAAGAGGTGTTATCCCTCATTATGTATTAGAAAATCTATTACACCTTGAAGTGTTTTCAAGATTCATCACAAAGTTCTAATACATAATGCGGGTTTAATAGCGTATTTTTGTGGCGTTTTATGAATCTAGATACTATTCTTGATCGCTTTACATCACTTCAATACATAAGTGAGAATCTTTTCTGAAAACTCTTATTTTTAATCATAAAACCTCAATAGACAAAATACATTTGCCAAGATATACAACTAATAAAAAATCATGAGTACAGCTATACAAGTAAACAAACCAGAACCTATTACGAATGGAAAACAGGTTGTTGTATTTGATAATGACACAGATGTTAAGAAGACCATCAGAACATTGGAGGCTGGAAAACCGATTGTTATATCAGGTTTTTATAGCAACGGATTGGTGTTGTTGAAAGCATTAAAAGTTCATCTTGATAGAAAGTTGCCTAACGAATCTTTTCAAGAACAGCGTGCGTATCGTGCTGCATATCATACGCTGTCCAATCGTATTCTTATCGAAATTGAAGATCATAAAATAGCTTTAAAGAAGGCACCTTTTATTGGTTGGTTAGAAAAATTGTATCCAGAAATGAGTGATTTTGTATTGCCATTTCCGCAAGTACAAGGGCTCAATAGTTCTTGGCAGTGGTATAAAAATGGAGTTAAAATTCCTGTATTACGAAATAAAATACATCCCTATTATGGCACGTATTTCCCAACACGTTTTGATCACCTTATCCTTTTTGATAATTGGTTAAAACGCTATGAAGGTCCTAAAAAGAAAGCGGTAGATGTAGGAGTAGGTAGCGGAATACTCTCCTTACAACTCGTGAAACATGGGTTTCAAAAAGTATTTGGAACAGACATCAATCCAAATGCTATTGTTGGATTAACAGCATTTATGGGAGACACGAAGTTATCTCGTAAAATAGAACTAGACCATGCACCTCTTTTTGGAAAGTATGATAAACCCGTAGAACTTATTGTTTTTAATCCACCTTGGTTGCCTAAAACCAGTAAAGAAGATGATGTAGATGAGGCTATCTATTATGATGAAAACTTATTTCCTGATTTTTTCGAAGCAGCAACACAACGATTGTTACCAGAGGGACAGTTGGTGATTTTATTTTCTAATTTATCTGAAATCACAAATCCAAAAGCAATCCATCCTATAGAGAAAGAGCTTTCTGAAGGGGGTAGATTTCAGTTAGAACGATGCTTTAAGAAAAAAGTAAGAAAAGCTTCTACAGAAACAAAGCGAGATCAACATTGGCGTGTCTCTGAAGAAGTAGAGCTTTGGGTATTGACGCATAAGTAGAGCGTTTGAGTCGATGAGTTGTTTAAAGACTTAAAAAATAGATGCTATTAATTCCCATTTCTAAATTGTATTTTTGAATACGACGCATCAATATATGTCTGTAGAATCAAAAGAAAATTACATCCCTATCCAAAACAGAATTGTACTTCTGGATATCCTTAGAGGATTTGCACTATTAGGCATATTTGTGGTAAATATCGAGATCATGAATTGTATCTTTATGAATCAAGATACATTTTCATCACAGTGGACATCGTCTATAGATGGTTTGGCAGTTCGTTTACAACAACTTTTCTTCTATGGAAAATTCTTCCCTATATTTTCCCTACTTTTCG
>CAKZKZ010000665.1 GCA_937124495.1 uncultured Dokdonia sp.
TGAAAAAATATATCCAAGCTTTGGACAATCTTTACAAAAAGTAATTCCAGACATTACTGCAAACGAATTAAAGCTTTGTGCTTTTATAAGGCTCAATCTAAGTTCAAAAGAACTTGGTCTCCTTTTGCATATAACTTCCGGCTGCGTTAATCAAGCTAGGTTTAGACTTAGTCAACGATTGAAATTAAACCCTAAAGACGATCTCTTTATTTTTCTTTCAAACGTCTAAAAATCTAACACTTACCTCCCATGTCCATGATTTGTCCATTGCCTTTTTTTTGACCTGATTACATTAATCAATTCTTTTGTTTTAAAATATATAAATCATGAGAATTTTTGAAATCATTTTACTAATCACCGCAACCCTTTTTCCTTTTTTCATTCCCATAAAAAAAGATTTCGTAAGCAAAAAAATCCCTTTGGCATTTATTATTTTAGTCACGATTCTTCATTTTATTTTTGAAGGATATAGGTGGCAGATGGTGCCAACATATTTAATGATTTTAATTTTAGTCTGGTGTATCCACAAAAAATATTCTTTTTTCAAAACAAGTAGGTTCCGAAAAGTAGTTACGGGAACATTCTTAATCTTAGTACTGTTCATCGCTTGGACTTTACCATCAGTTTTACCCGTTTTTGAACTGTATACACCAACTGGCAACTATGCTGTAGGTGCTCAATATATTCATTTAAAAACAGATCAAGACGAAATAATAACTTCTGAAATTGGAGACAAAAGAGAACTGATGATTAAGGTTTGGTATCCAGCTACTATTGATACCGAAAAAACAGAATTGTATCTCAATGAAGGAGACCGAGTAAGTTTTGCTCTTAAATATGGCTTGCCAAAATCGACCTTTAATTATCTAGATGATGTAAACACACATACGTATGAAAGGCCTATGGTAGCAAAAGGCACATTCCCTGTATTGATTTTCTCTCACGGTTCATACTCGCAAGCTTCTGGCTATTATTCCATTATTGAAGAAATTGTAAGTCACGGATATATCGTCCTAAATATAAATCACACATACGAAAGCACAGGCACTTTATTTTCTAATGGAGACATAAAGCTTTATGATGCTGATTTTGATAAAAAATATAACAATCAAAAAACGGCAGAAATGGTTTGGAATGCTATGGAGAACTATAAAAAAGCAACAACCATAAAAGAAGAATATATTGCCATTGAAAACCTTATTCGGAACTATTATGCAGGAGATATTAATGATAGATGGAGTACTACTATCTCTTTGGTGATTGACGAATTAGACAAATGGAACTCATCTGGTTTTTTAAAAAACCACATAGATACTTCAAAAATAGGTGTATTTGGTCATTCTCAAGGAGGTTCAGCTGCTGGTAATGCATTACTTGATGATGATAGAATAAAAGCTGGTATCAATATAGATGGTGCTCAATGGGGAAAAATGGTTGATACTATGATGACAAAACCATTTGCTGTAATTTCTTCACACTGGGACAGTGACCATTTAAATATAAATAAACATGCCTATCGTAATGGTAGTACTTCTGATTTCTATAAAGCCAAAGTCCTACAGTCGGGACATTCAAGTTTTATGGATATTCCAGTAATGATCAATGTCCCTATTATAAATGAAGCAGGTTCTATAGATCCATTCAAAGGATATAAAATAACTACCGAAATTGTAGTACAGTTTTTTGATAAATACTTATTAGATAAACCATCAAGTTTATTAGAGTTAAATAGCACATATCCCGCACTTGAAATCGAATTCATAAAAAACAATGAAAACGGATTAAAATAAAGTACGCACGTAATGAGATTAAATGTTTATCAGTACTAAATACACACTTCTACATACGGTTCAATAAATGGTATGCTTTCGCGAAAGCAATATATGGCTTTGCAGTTTTTTAAAAATAAAAGTTCAAAGTTGTGTTACACACAAAATGTAGTATCTTTTTACACACAATTAAAATGAATATGAAAAGTAATAACAAAAACACACACAAAATGGGGCTGACATTAGGAATACTTGGATTTCTTGCTGGAGTTGGGTTATTACTTAGTGGAAATAGATTCATGGGGATATTTGGCTCTCTTGCGAGTGCTGGACTCATATTTAAAGGATATAAGGATATGAAAGAAGCGAAACATCAAGAAAATGATTTAGAGTAGTGAGCTATTCCTAAAGTAAAAAAAAGTTTCATACTCAAATCGCTATAACCGATTTTAAAAACAATACCATAATGCGACAATTATTCAACTGGAGTATTCTTCTCGTTTTAACAATTGGGTGTATTTCCTGTAATGGACAAGTCAAAAAGGGCGTACCAAAAGAGAGTCTAAATGAATTAAAAATAACACCTGCCGAGCAACCTAAACTTATAAAAACACAAGGTTCTAGCGAAGGTGATAATGTTCATTATAGTATACAGGACAAAGCGGGAAAGCTCTGGTTTGGAACGACAGGTGAAGGTATTTATACATATGACGGTAAATCATTCAGTCAATTTACTGTGAAAGACGGACTTAATAGCAATAAGATTTACTGTATTCTTGAAGATAAAGAAGGTGTGATTTGGGTAGGCACAGAAGATGGGGTTTGTTTTTATGACGGTAAAACATTTACTAAAGTTCAAATCGATCTACCTAATAATTTACCTCCTAACAAAAATGCTAACACGCATAATGTATTTAGTATACTGCAGGACAAAAGTGGTACACTCTGGTTTTCGACTATTGATGGTGTTTATAGCTACGATGGAAAATCCTTTACTCCTTTTATAATACATGAAGGTGCTGGTGGCTATAAAAGCAGTAACCATAACGTAGAAAATATGTTAGAAGATAAAGATGGTAACTTATGGTTTGGTGGTAGAGTAAACAAAGGTGTATTTCGTTACGATGGAAAAACAATAACTAATTTTACATTAGAAGCGTTAAACGGTCACGATTGGGCTTGGCCAGCTTTACAAGATAAAAACGGTGATATTTGGTTCAACAATTGGGGCGGAACCTACCGTTATGATGGCAAATCATTTACAACTTTCACAAAAGAAGATGGGCTATGTAATGATGTTGTTACCCGAATTATAGAAGACAAGAACGGGAATCTTTGGTTTGGGTGTGGTGGTGTTGAGGATGGCGGGGTTTCCCGTTACGACGGAGCATCTTTTACTTGTTTCGCAACCAAAGATGGGCTTATTAATAATGCTATTTGGACCCTTTTGGAAGATAACACAGGAAATCTTTGGATCGGAACTAGAGACACAGGTTTAAGTCGTTACGATGGAACAACTTTTACCGATTTTTCAGAAAGAAGACTGCCATTCCCTAGCACTAACAATCGTTTATGACAACTGCTTATTTCTAGATAGTAACCAAAATATAAAAATGGAATCAATCATCATCATCTTAATTGGATGTATAGGAGTTAGTATTTTTGATGCACTAGGTTCACTCCTATCTAGGCATTTAAAATTTAAATATGTATGGTTGACATTTGGCTCCATATTAATGTATGCTGCTGTTGCTTTTTACACAGCAAAATCTGATGGCCTTATTATTGGAGTAATTGCTAGTGCTATTGTTGGAATTTTTGATGCAACCATAGGTTTATTAATTTCAAAAAAACTAAAAGCAAATATTCCTGAAGAAGATTTAAAAAACATGAGGATTACTCCAAAAATAGTTCTTTCAATGGGTGTTTTTGCTTCAGTTATAGGATTTATTGCAATTCTTTTAATTTATTAATAATATACTACGCTTTCGTTAAAATAACATATAGCTACATCGCTATTAAAATAAAAATGAAATGAAAAAAATAATATCGTTATTAGTAATCCTATTTGTAATCGCTTCTTGTGAAGAAACCCCAGAAATAACATTTGAAAAGGATGGAGTATTAGTAACGAGTCCAAGAGGCTGGAAGATCACCGATGAAGAAAACTTTGACGATCAAGGGTATTACCTCTCAATAGAAAAAGATGGATTCGATTCAAGTGGTCTAGTTGCCATCACTTGGATCAAGAGTGAATTAGATTTAATTGAGTGGTTGAATATCATAAAAGATGAGATGAAAGATAATCTTGTATATAAAAACTCCAACTTGTCTTTTGGAAACCAAAACAAAAATAAATTCAATGATATTAATACAACATCAGTAACCTTTACATCAAATATACTTGGGCTAAAACACGAAGGTATTATTCACGTTTTTCATGAGAATGGCAATACTTTTGAGATCCTACTACAAGAAGCTCTTGAAGATAAAACCGATAATAAAAATGGCTTTGAACTGATTGAACAAAGTTTTAAGATTAGGTGAAAAGTATCATACTAATTAAGTATTAAATCTGTAACCATTTTTCGAAAGCATCGTCCTATCTGTATTCTTAGATAAGTATTAGTGTATGAATCCTGTACAAGAGAGCGTTTCAAATGACTTCATAAAACCAACACATTATAAATGGTTTTTAATTGATTTACTAATTTATATATCAATCATGTTTCTCATTAGGGAAGTTTATTTTCCTAAGGTGGGGTTTATTGTAAATGGTCTTTTTTGGTCATGTACGACTTTAGTGATCGCCATGTGGAGGATGAAAGTTCGTCGTATTTCTTGGAAAGATTTAGGACTACGTAAGCCAGAAAGCATCAAAAAAACGCTGTTAGTGACGCTTGGTATTTTAGTAGCTATACCGATTTCAATAATGTTATTCGAAACAATTAAAGACTATTTACCGCTTTCTATAGAATCAGACAATTATTCTGAAAATTCAGCCTCTAAATTTGGAAACCTGAAAGGGAATTGGCTTCTATTTTTCACCATTATACCTGCGGTTCTTGTTGAATCGATGTTAGAAGAGTTATTAGATAGAGGGTTCTTAATCAATTGGTTTGAAAAATTATTTTCTAAAACAATGATAGCAACACTTCTTGCTGTGATTTTACAAGCTTTGATTTTTGGGTTTAGACATTCATACGACCTATCAGAAAGATCCATTAGAGTAGGACTTATTGGTTTAATTATGGGAATAGCTTATGTAAAATTCGGTCGGAATTTATGGCCCTTAATTATTGCACATTGCGTACTGAATACCCTATCTATGATAGATAGAGTGTAATTGTAGTGAAAATACTGATGTACATTTTGGAATAGATATGATTAAAGAATAAAAGAATTTGCTTTTACTCATTCCCCATACGACCAATATACCCATCCAACAACCTTTTCTCAGTCCAATCATTCATATACGTTAACCCTTCTGCATCGTACACAAAATTACTCCATCGTTTTTGTTCGCGTTCATAGAATAAATTATCTTTAAGTAGCGTGTAGAAATCAGATTGTCTTTGTTGCAATGCTGTAGTTTCAAAAACACCATTCCGAAGTTCGATCCATCGTTCTTGAAAGCGTTGTATAAAGTTATCTGGATTTACAGCTATTAATCGTCGTAGAAGTCCATTTGTTAAGAAGTCGTTTGTGGTTGAGATACGCCTCCCACTAAAGATCGTACCAAACGTTCCATCAAGATCCCATGGTACATAAAAATAAGGTTCTCCTTCTTTATAACGCGCTACATAAATATTCTTTCCTAAATTATCGGGTGCTCGCAATGCATTTACAAATAAGAAATAATCAATCACATTTGCCATATCGAATCGGGAAGAGATTTCTTTCGCGAAAGCGGTATCATCACTATGTAATACAAAATCGGTAAAATCATATAAGTGATCCCAAGGCGTATTTGTAGGAATGGGGTATTTAATATCATAGCCTCCCCAAGAGAGCATATAATTCTTTTTCTTAGGTATGGAATCAAAAGAGGATGCACCTAAATATCGTGCACCTTGAAAAAGCTCTCCGCGTGTGGTATCTCCCTTTTGTTTTTTAAGCTTTAATAGTTTGCGATCTACTTGTTCACTTAAAAGATACACTCCTTTATAGCGATCATTGATAAAAACCTCACAGAAACGAGTTGCTACACCTGCTTTAGCCTTGGGCTCCTTTTTGATATAATACGGCGTATGTATTTCTTTCCATAATTGATATGACAAATGTGAACGGAATCTAAGAGGTTCGTTATGAATCCCATCTAGAATCCAATCATCATCGGTACGCATGTCATCCATTTTAAGATATTGATTGGATACACCATCAGAAGATGTGTATACATTAATATCATAGGTTTTTTTAGGGAACACCAATGAACTACTACCTCGTAATTCTATCCCTGCATGGGTTTCTATGATCGTATCTTTATCTGTACAGATAAACGTTGCCATACGTTTTGGCTCATTCACAATAGGCTCATCAATATAAAATTGTAATAAAGAATGCCTTGTTACATATACCGTATATACTTTCCCGTTTGAATTAAGGAGACGGTATGTCTTTTCTGTACTCGCTTCTTCCTTAGATAATTCAAGGGTGTACGGCTCATTTTTATATGAAAGCTGCACGCTCCCACGTACATCTTTTAACATACTAGTATGTATCACTGCCATAGATAACGAGTCATCTATAGCAAGTGACTGTAACGTATACAAATCGCTCTGGGCACTACTAATCGCTACAGAAAACAAACCACAAACAAACAGTATAAAACCGCGCATACGGCAGCCACAATGTCCTTGATTTTTAATCAAATAAGAGATCATATATAAATAGCATAGTTAGTTATGGGCGCAAGATATAGTATTGTTTTGTAGGAACAAATCAAAATGGTTTTTTAGATCCTGCATCTTAAATTTACAAACAACCCTGTAAAAACCTTTCTATTTTTATATTTTCGCTTTCACAAACAAAACCCATGCTCAAAAGAGTACTCATACTGTTGACCCTACTATGCAACAGTCTTTTTATAACTGCTCAAGAATCTGTCAAAAAACCTTTTGACATAGATGCACAGTATTTTTATGGAAATATTGTAGAGCATAGTAATGATATAGCACATCTTATCACAGAGCATCCCAAGGGGCTTATTTTAAGTTATAATCGTAAAACATATGGTTTAAACGAGTGGGAGCGCCGATATAATTATCCAGATTGGGGGTTTTCATTTATCTATCAAGATTTTGGAAATGAATTTGTGGGCCAGAATTATAGTTTATTTGGGCATTACTCATTTTATTTTCTAAAAAGAAAGTTACAGTTTAGAATAGGACAAGGAATTGCATATAATACCAATCCCTTCGATATCAATACGAATAAGAAAAATAATGCTTTTGGATCACATCTTTTAAGTGCAAC
>CAKZKZ010000666.1 GCA_937124495.1 uncultured Dokdonia sp.
CAAATGGCGCGTATTGGAATTGTACTCAACCTCATCTCTGTAGGCTTACTCTTTGCGAGTGCCTATTGGGGGGTACCGTTACTGTTTTAAGGAGTGCGCTTTCGCGAAAGCAAAAAAACGTCATTACATCTTCATAAACTTGATATGCTTTGATCCTTTTTGAGTATGCAATCGTACGATATATACACCCGTTTTAAAACGAGCAATATTTAACGTCATTTCTGAATCATCTACGATCATAGTCTGCACTACTCTTCCAGACAAATCCATTACTTTTAAAGTCCTTTCTACATAATTTTCTAAACCTGAAATATGTATTTCTGAATCGCTTGGATTAGGAAATATGCTTATTTTTTCTTCTTCAAAAGATTCAGTTCCTAATTGAGGATCTCCTTCTATCACAGTGAGAGTTGCATTAATTTCTGGATTTGTAATAACATCTATAATTCCACTCAACCAATACACTGTGATATAATCTATTTCTGTAGCTTCTCCTATCCCAAAAAATTCATACGAAGAATTCTGTCCTAAATACCCTTCTCCACAAAGCGTATAATTATACTGCTTTTCGTCATTAATAGATAGCTCTATAAGAGAACCTATTCCCTGTCTATTACTCTCTGTACCTTCCAATTTAATTTTAATCCAATTATTCTCGGTAACTGTTTCATTTTTCCATAAGAAGACATTATCAGGAAGGCAATTTAAAACAGCGATATCATACTTCCCATCATTATCTACATCGCCAATCGCATTACTATAGCTAATAGAAGCATCCTCTTCAAAACCTGCACCTTCAGGAATGGCATACAATCCGTTGCTATTATTTTTATAAAACGCTGCACTTAACTGACCAGATTCGGTATTATTCACACTAGCACTTACATATAAATCTAGATCTTTATCGTGATCTGCATCCAAAAACACCGAGCTCCACGCCACCGATTCAAATAGCGTCCCATTATTGGGCGCTACATCTGTAAACGTGCCGTCTCCATTATTTTTTAGAAATGCATTTCCTTGTTGTGTATTTGCTACATAAATATCTAACCAGCCATCATTATTATAATCCCCTATGGTGGTAGACATGGCATCAATCGCCAGATCAGCGCCTGCTGCTTCGGCTACGTCTGTAAAAGTACCATCTTGATTATTATGATATAAGATATTCTTGTTTTGAGTTTTATCATTTGAGATATAAATATCTTGCCAGCCATCCTTATCATAATCGATCCACGCACTACAAAAAGAAAGAGAATTTTCTTGAATAAGATTGGCTTCTACAGACACATCTATGAATGTACCATCGCCATTATTTTTATACAAGGTGTTGAATTTTGTATCGCTATCAAAAAACCGAGATACAATAAATACATCTAAAAAACCATCCCTATTATAATCTCCCCAAGAAGCTCCAAAAGATTGGTGCCCAGGATTTGATAGACCAGATGTTTCGGTGGTATTTACAAAGGTAAGGTCTCCTATATTTTCATAAAATCTATTATCGCCTGTCGTCTGATTACTCGTGGCAAAAAAATCATAATCACCATCATTATCAACATCTACCCATTGTACAGACTTCGTTTGAAAGAGTTCGTCGTTGATTCCTGATAGATTAATTAGTTCAAAAATGCCATCGTTATTTTTATAGAATCGCACAGGCAATCCCGTCGTAGAAGATACGGTCAGGTCATCCCATCCATCATTATCAAAATCAAAGAAAGAAATACCTCCTCCATAATTTTCATTTTCATCTTGTCCCCATGAACTATCAGACAGTCCTAATTCTTGACTTTCTTCACTGAAGAAAATCTGGGCATCAGAGATCAAGCAAATAAAGACGAATACAAAACTGAGAATCCACTTTAAATTTCTCACAGGATATAAAAGGTTGATTATTCTATAAATATACTACTTGTCAACCTAAATAAAAGAAAAATAGATGATGGTTCGTCTTCCCTAGATTATTTTTAAGAGGTTTACGCTTTCGCGAAAGCGTGTATAACAAATTAAAGAAGCAAGATTATTCTTTTACTATGGTCATTAAATAACCAACGTCAGAATCCTGTAGTGCTATAGTTTCACTATTATAAAGCGCAGCATTTAATAGTAACGCAAATTGTGAACAGGGACCTCCAGTTGCTTCTCTTGTGAGATTAAGGATAAGTTCATCTGTCTCGGTATCTGAAAGATTAATATCAAAGGTATTGTCTCCATCTTGTCCAAAAATATTCAATACAATACGGTTTGCTATCTCTGGAAAGTCTGTAGTCACCACTCCTGTAAGTAGAGAATCATTAAACGCTATTGTGATATCTTCAGCATTGTAGGTTCCGTTTTCAATAAGGTTTTCACCATCTACATTGACTAATTCTATAACAATAGCTCCATTAAATATTGGTTCAGATATGCAATCTACATCATCACTGTTACAAGAAAACAGGACGAAAGAAAGGAGTAGGCAGGTGTATATATGTTTCATAAAGTTGTTTTCTTAGTAGATGTCGTTATATGCTTTTGGTTGCGTATACATCGACTATACATTATAAATAATACTATCTAGACGTGATTGGTATCATTTGTAATACAAGAAAAAACAAACAGAGAAATAAGTATATAGGTAAGAATAAGATATATTTCATAAGATGGCTTTAGTAATAAGATGCCATTTTAACGTTTTGGTTGCGTGCAAATGCCAATTTTTTAACATTTTAAGCCTTAAACCCGCATTATGCAATAGAAAATCTATTACAACTTTAAGATGCTTCAAAATATACCATTACACTACGTTTCTGAGTTTAACCATAGCGGTGCTATGTTAAAACTCAGAAAACATCATATTTTATTGCTTCTTCAAGCCTCATAACGAAGTTCTATTGCATAATCCGGATTAAAACGGCAACATATTACTATTATTTCTAAGTATGCTTTCGGCAGAGTCGAAGTTTATACTGAGCTTGTCGAAATGCGAAAGCGTATAAAAATATCACTTCATTTCTTCGATAGGCGTACTTGCTTTTGATTCAGAAATCAGGATCGCATAATCCAAAAAAGCCGTTGTAGATTTCCCTGCGACGCGCTCCCCATTAGAGGGCCCTGAAGACAGGATCACTTCGATTAAATCAGGTTCATTGTTACTATAAGGTGTGTTTACATCATTTAACTGAAACAAGGTCATATCCGATATTTTTGTGTCCTTCAATTGCTGAATTCCCCTAAAATATTCATCTTCATAATCCCCTATTCCAAAGCCAGCTTCGGTAGTGTACCCTGTATACTCTCCTGCATCATCATATAGCTGATCCCATAACACTTCACTCTTTGTTAAATAGCCAATCACAGAAATCACTTCCTCTCTTTTGTACACCCCCTTTTCTATCAGTTGCGTGAAGAAAGAAGCATGTTTTCCTTCTCTTTCTTTTTCCAAATGCGCAAAACCAATTCGCATAAACTGAGGATTTTGATCAAAATCATAGATCGTACTCAGATGGATATAATTACTATAAATAGTCGCTTCTCTTTTTCCAGAAAACACACCTAAAGTGACTCGTATATTTTTAAGAATATGATCAAATACAGCTTTGTCTTTCACTACCTGATGATAGGCTTCTGGTCTCGCATCTACATCCGTGACAAACGCTTTTACTAATAATTTCCCAGCACTATCTTGGAAGGATGAAAAATCAGTGTTTGGATCGTCTAATGCTTTCTTCAGGTCTTTTACCGCTTTAAATTCTTGTGCTTCTTTTGGAAGCAATGCGAGGATGTGTTTTATAGAGTACTTATACGTTACGATAATATCAACGCCTACCACCGTCAGTTGATCTTCAGCTGGTAAGGCATCATTTAGTTTCTTAAGGTTTCTCCATTTCTCAAAAACTTCTATCGTACGTTCTTGTGGCACGCTCACCCCAGAATGATAAACAAGATCTTTTAATAAAGTTTCATCTCCAGTTTTGAGATACCTATCATAATAATGTGCCGTGCTATAATCTGTTTCTGGGAGGTAGTATTTAATTTTTCCTTCTGACGTTAATGCGTTGAGTAAACAATGTTCTACCTCTTCGGTTTTTGCGCTCCCATGATAGGCTCCAAACCCGATAATTTTAAAGTCATCCTCTGGAAACAAAAACTGATCGTCTTGTATATCATAGCGATGTGTTTGTAAATAGGCCTTTTTGGTTTGTGCTTGTACTTGAAAAGTAGAAATCGCAATAAGGAAAATAAGAAATGTACGCATTGTTGTTATTTTCCATTAAAGAGTCGCGTAAAAGAAAAGTGTTACAGTTGGGAGTTAAAAATCCCTCATTCCCGTTTCTCCCAAAGGGAGAAAGGCTGTTCTGTTTTTGGATTAAGAATCAAAAAATAGAGTACTACTCTATTTCTAACACATACGAATTTTAACCTGTCGAAAGGTAAAGAGATGACTATTGGTGGTATTACTAAGACACTTTGAATCCAAAAAACAAAGGCTTTTCTCCCTTTGGGAGAAACGGGAATGAGGGAATTCCTCCTTCGGGGGTTAGGGAGATTCCATCTCCCTCAAAAACCGAATCACTTTCTCAGCAGGCATTTCGCAAGGTTTTAATAATTCGGAAGTGGTTGTGAGGTAATAATTAAGGCTTATAAAGTCGGTGCCTTGCAATTCTTCAGCATAGATTTTATACGACTTTCCATTGGTGAAGGTAGTTTTGGTCAATCCATATTTCTTTCCTTCAAAAAGGACGGTGCTATAGCCTTCAGGAATTGTCTCAATAATATGGAGTAAAGAATCTTTCAATGATTATTTTTTCTATGCGACAACAAAAATAAACTTCTTAAGTAATTTTAAAAAAAGTCCTGATTCCTGAGTCTTTTTAGTCTTGAATCCCACTTTCGCTACCTCAACTTTTCAATATCCCAAGCACATGCTCCTTATACTTTCCCCCTATTGGGATTTCTATGTTTCCTATCTCAATATCTTGTTGGGTAAATGCGGTGATATGATAGCGGTTGACGATATAGGATCGGTGTACGCGTAGAAATGGATCATCAGGAAGCTGTTCTATAAAATGACTAATTCGTTCTTTAATCACAAGTGTTTCTGCGGTCGTATGGATCTTCAGGTAATCTTTGATGCTTTCTATATACCTGACCTCTGGCAAGATTACTTTAACATGTTTTTTATTAACCTGAACAAAAATGTGTGCTGGAGCTATGGTTGTTTCTTGACTCGCAATTTCCATCGATTTTGGAGCAACAATTTGCAATCGACTGACCGCAGTAAAGAAACGCTTAAAGGTGATGGGTTTCAACAGATACTCTTGTGCCTGTAATTCGTAACTCTCTACCGCATATTCTCGATACGCAGTCGTAAAAATCACGATAGGAGGACGCTGCAATGATTTTAAAAAATCAATACCTGTCAGTTTTGGCATTTGGAGATCTAAAAATAGTACATCCACTTGATTTGTTGCCAAAAACTGCGCTGCCAATAGGGCGTTTTTAAACGACCCGAGATGTTCTAAAAAAGGAACATCCGCAATATGCTGCTCTAATAAAGAGCGTGCCAAAGGTTCATCATCTACAACTATACAAGTCATCATAGTGTTTGTTGGGTATTGATATGTAAAGCTACACAATACCATCCATTATCATCGGTCACTTTGTAGGAATACTCGGGGTATAATAATGCTAATTGCTTTTTAACATTAGAAACGCCAATTCCCTTGGTATAGGCAGTTTCATCAGCTTGTTCTTCGATATTCTTGGTATTTTTTACAGTAAAATATACATCTGCTCCTTCTTGTTGTAAATCAATATGAATTTCTGGAATCCCTGTACTCCCACTCGCTCCGTGTTTAAAAGCATTTTCTACAATAGATAGCAAGATGAGGGGTCCTATTTGGAGATCTAATTTTAACGCTTTCGCGAAAGCAATCTCAATATCATCGCCATATCGTAATCGTTCTAGTTCGATGTAATTTTCTATCAACGTGACCTCCTTTTCTAGAGAAACCAGTTTATCATTGCATTGATATAACATATAATCTAGCATCGATGAAAGTGTGGCAACCGTCTCTGGTGCTTTATCCGATTTTTGAAGTGTGAGCGTATATAAATTATTCAATGTATTAAATAAAAAATGCGGATGGATTTGCGCTTTCAGTGCTCCCAATTCGGCTTTATTCTTATCGCGTTCTAATTGGAGCAATGCCTTTTCGCTTCTGTTTTTTTGCGTAATAATACGATCGATCGTCATGGCAAATGTTGCCATGAGTAACGGAAGTAAATATCCATCTACCAGAAATTCCCAATCGCTAAAAATTTGTACAATCGATTCTTGCTCAAACGGTGGGGTTCTAAAAATAGGCTCATACACATAGACCGTAAACACACGATCTAATGCGCTTGACACATAAAACAAAACGATTGAAAACAACCCAAATAGTGTATATTTTTTATTTTTATAGTAATATTGCAATAACACATTATTAAAAACATAAGCTGCAATAAGATATCCAGGTAAGTGTTTTACGTTTTGAGCAAAAATAGACCAAAACGATTGTGTATTTCCATCCCTAAAAAACTGTATCAACGCAAAACTGAAGAGTAAAACTCCCCAGAATAAGATGTGGTTTTTAAATAGCTTTTTAGTTGTCAATTTTAGTTTATTATTTTTTAAAAAGTCTAATCCTTCATCATTCTGAATTTAGTTCAGAATCACAGCACGCTTCATATACTTTTATGATGAGAACCTGAAACAAGTTCAGGTTGACGTCTCAATGTATGATACGCTATACAATTGTATTTTCTTTTTCATTCCTTAGAATGAGATTCCCGCCTTCGCAGGAATGAATTAATCCAGCACCGTAGGTTGTATTCCCGCAACGGTAATGCCATGACGAGTGAGTGTTTCTGTTTTCTTTTGATTGCCTGCCATGCGGATCAACTGATCATTGACATTTTGAGAAAGAGAAATAAGGTTCATTTTCCATTCAGCATCTTTGTCCGTGCGGGTAAACTCTACAAATGTATTGGTATTCGCCTTGTTCACACTCATTGAAGACCTTGCTATATTTTCTCCTCTCTTCTGAACCTCACCTAACTCCGTTTTTGATACCGTACCTTTATTTGTCCACTCATTTTCAATCGTATAAATCAGCAAATCCTTGCCATTCATTTTTTTCAGTTCATCCTTGTCAATTCTTTGTCGGATAGAAAGCACCATGAATATATCAATAGGATCCAATGACTCAATCTCACT
>CAKZKZ010000667.1 GCA_937124495.1 uncultured Dokdonia sp.
AAGATAGCAATTACTCCAAGTAATACACCAGGATTAAAAGGATTTTCTAATTCTCTGGAAGCATTTATATATTCTCCTCCAGCTCCGAAAATTAGTAGAAACCCTATAATAATTTTAAGTCTTTTCAAATCTTTACTTTAAGGAGTTACGATGTGTAATACGCTAGCTATTTGTAACATGTATAAGTACAATAATACCTCTTTTATTTGTGATTCATAGAGACTGTGATAAAAACCTGTAGGAATACTTTATAGGTGTCGTATTGATGAATAAAGTGTTTTTACTTTACTAATTGATTATAGTTAAATACGCTTTCCAAGGCCCAACTTCGTTTGTGTATTGTTTTGCCATGACTCTTGAAATTTGAGCAATATGACCCAAATCATGCGCTGTCCAAGTCGCTAATAATTGTGAAAGTGTTACTTCACCAAGTTCAGGATGAATTCCTGTACGCATAAGGTCTTGATCGGTTATTTGTAATGCGGTTAATTCTTTAAGATTTTTATTTCTCAAGGTAGTAAACTCAGTGAGTAATTCAGAGATTGGCGTGTCTTGCTCTTCTTGTAGTTGTGCAAATCGATCGAATGGCACAAATCGCTTATTTTCAGAAGCACTCAAAATGATTTTTGTTCGCACCAACCAATCTGTTTTTTCACCAACGATTAAATGCCCCACAACATCATAAGGGCTCCACGTGTTTTCTCCTTCATTTGTATGTGTCCACTCCTTTGGGATGCCTTGTAACATAGCAGTTAATGTCTCTGGTGTTCTTTCTAGAATGGTTATGGATTTCTGTAAGTCAAATGTCATAGATATGATGTGTCAATAGGTTGTATAAGATGTCAAAAAGTTACAACTTTTTGTTTTAATCAAGTGGCATAATTTCGACAAAGCGAGGTACGAGTAATGAGAAATTACATCATCGTAAGTTGTCTTGTGTATGGCTCCCCTCCATCTGCATTTCATGCCTCGATCCATCCAACTCCCCTCTACAAGGGGAGAAGCTTTTTTTACTCCCTCATCCTAGCCTTCTCCCAGAGGGAGAAGGGATTACTTTTTAGTTCCCCCTTTGGGGGTTAGGGGCTTTTTTAGTTCTGATTCTTGGCTCTTTTGAGTCCTGTTTCCTTTTCGCGAAAGCAAAAATATTTGAGATTTTGTAGTACTCCAATAAATTCTTTGTAATAGTAATGTATGGCTCCCTTCCGTCTATATCTCGTGCCTCGATTCATCTACCTCCCTTTTACAAAGGAAGGAGCTTTTTAGTTCCCCCTTCGGGGGTTAGGGGGCTTTTTTGTCTTGCTTCCTTTGACTCCTGTTTTCTTTTCGCGAAAGCGGTTAAAAAAGACTCACAACCCAGAACTTTGAATCCTGATGTTTTATGATGGAGTGTTACAAATTGTGTGTTGATTCGTTTAGTTAACAAGTAAACTAATTTGAATGCTATATGAATCAACTTATTGTAGACACAAAAAACTTCAATTTTTCTTATACTAAAACCAAAAAGGATATTCAGAATTTGGAATTAAAAGTTCCTAAAGGAAGTATTTATGGATTTCTTGGTCCCAATGGTTCTGGGAAGAGTACCACAATTCGTTTGATTTTAGGACTTTTAAAAAAGGACACAGGAACAGTGGCTCTTTTTGGGGAACAATATGGTGTGAAAACGAGACTTCAAATCCTGAATAGAGTAGGAGCATTAATAGAGAATCCATCTTTATATGAACACTTACATGCGATTGATAATTTAAGGATTGCAGCAAATTATCGCCAGAATATACCCGGTAGTAGAATCAGCGAAGTGTTGGAGATTGTAAAACTAACACATGCAAAAAATAAGAAAGTAAAGGAATACTCATTAGGAATGAAGCAACGTTTAGGGCTTGCTATTTCATTATTAAGTAATCCTGAACTCATCATTTTAGACGAGCCAACAAATGGTTTAGATCCTAAAGGGATTATTGAAATGAGAACTCTTATTAAAGATTTAAATGAAACGTATGGAACGACCATATTTATCTCTAGTCATTTATTAAGTGAAATAGAAAAAACATGTACACACGTTGGTATTATTAGAAATGGCGAGATGTTATATCAAGATACTGTCGCAAAGCTAAAAGAATCCAAAGGAACCCATATCAAAATAGATATAGAAGTAGACAAGCCGACGGAAGCTTTATCAATTCTTACGAATTTAAAAAAGGGAAAAACCTTTTTGGTTGATGGATTTTTGCAAATTGAAGTTAAAAATAAAGAAGAAATCACAGCAATAATAGATGCTTTAAGAACTGAGGGAATTAATATTTATCAGGTTTCTATTAAAAATAATTTTGAAGAACTTTTTTTATCACTCACTGAAAGCTAGACGTATGACCGCATTATCATTTTACATATCAAGTACAAAAAACGAACTTATTAAGTTGAAGCGAACTTTTGCTTTTTGGTTAACCATTATTAGCGCTTTGCTTTTTCCATTATTATTTTTTGTTGCATACTTACTAAAAAATAAGAACTTAGTTCCTGAAATTGGAATCAACCCTTGGGAGCGGTTTATGGGTACTCAAATTGAAAATTCCATTCCCTTTCTTATACCTATGTTTATTGTGTTAATTACGAGTTTGATTATGCAAATAGAACATAAATCTTTAGGGATAAAGCATCTATTTGCTTTGCCAATTCCTAAATGGAGTGTGTACTTTGGGAAATTAAGTATTGTTATTTTGGCTATACTGGCTACGTACGTTTATTACTATGTTGCTATTTTAATATCTGGATTATTATTAGGACTCATATATCCCGATTTAGCTTTTTTAAATTTTCAACCTGAATATGTAAAATATATACATATATTATTTACTTCTTTTGTGGCCTCTTTAGGAATTATTGGTATTCAATTTTGGCTGAGTTTTAGGCTTAAAAACTTCATTATTCCTTTAGGGGTGGGTATGTTTTTAGCAGTTGTGGGAATCATTATTTCTCAAGCTCCAGAATCTATTTATTTTCCTTATTCATTTAATGTATTATCCGTTTCTTTAGGTGATGAAATGCCTTTAACTTTTGGTGTTTCATCTGTTACTATATATAGTGTTATATGTTTTTTAATAACAAGCGTCTTAGGGTATATCCATATTAGAAAGATGAATGTTAAATAATTATTGATATAGATTTAATCGAAGATATGTATGATTAAAATGATTTAGGATTTTGTAGTATTTCTATAAACTCTTTGTGATAGCAGAGTATGGCTTTCCTCTGTCTGAATCTCGTGCCTCGATCTATCCACCTCTACTTCGGCAAGTTCAGCACATCGCCTCTACAAGGGGGGGTGTTTTTTGATTCCCTCATCCTAGCCTTCTCCCAGAGGGAGAAGGGATTACTTTTTAGTTCCCCCTTTGGGGGGTAAGAGGCTTTTTTAGTCCTGATTCCTGATTCTTTTTAGTCCTGTTTCCTTTTCGTAAACCTGCCTACCGGCAGGCAGAAGCGGAATACATCTATTAATTATCAATGAATTGTAAATGATTATTTGAGCCCGTCATTTCCCAATGAGTTAATGATATAGGGATGTTTCCAATACTATTTAAAGTGTCGAAAAAGTCTTTTAGGATGAATGGTTTGTTTTGTGATTCTTGTGTTTTGGCATAATCAGCCAATGCATTTTCTAGTAAATATTTGCCCGTAATATAACTTGTCCCATATCCTGGTTGACGTAAATACAAATGCTGCTCAAAAATGAGTAGTTCTTTTTCGGTTTTCATCCAACCACGAGGTGTGTATTCGCTATGAATACCTCCTGCTTCTTCCATGGTCATCTCATTGGCATGTGCATATAATGATCCTAAACCTCTTGCAGCACGTTGTGCAATCATGATATATACAATCTCTTTGGTTCTTGGGCTATCATCATATAAACCAGCTTGCATAAACATTTCTTCAACAGCAGTGGCGGTTCCTTCATTTCTTGAGTCGAAAATGTTATATAATAATGGTCCTTTTCTTATTTCACTTTTATGCGGTTCAGTATCCATACGTGCTAATTCAAACCAATGGTAAAAATGGGAGTATAATGGTCTAGGGTCGTAATGTTCTCCTATGAGGAAAAAATTTCGTTTTTCTTTGGGTACAAACTCACCTAAATGCTCTCGCAATGCAGGATCGAAATAAGGTTTTACAGTAACAATTTCTTCCTGATCTAAAAAGGTAATCAGGCTTTTGGCTGCCTCATCTGCCATTTTATTATAAGCGGCAGGGGAGTTGGCATCCACTAATTCAGGTAATCTTCTATTTCTGTGTTCTTCTAATTTTAACGAAGTCCAAGCACGAGCGAGTTCACGTTCTAGAATCATGACTTCATCATCCCAGGTTAATGGTACCAAGTGTACATTTTGTAAATACCAAGTGTAGTTGTCTTTGCCAATTCCTGATGCACCTGTTTTTGATTTAGATTTCTTCTGCAACCAAGAAACAAGATCATTTGTTGAGTCTATGGCGTCATTAATAACCGAAACTAATGCTGCATCACCTTTAATCGTAGTTTGCTTTTGTATATTGTTAAGCACCACACTCTGATATTGAATATCTCTAATACCAGTGATCCATAAATCCTTCGCATTTCCCGTTAAATTTTTCTTTGCTTGATTATTGAGTGGCGCAATTATTTTTAAGTCCGTTAAGAGCCTAGTTCTTTCTGTTGTTGATAAAGGAAATGTATATGTCCATAGTTCTGTTGTACCATGATGGGTTGGCCCCTCATGAGCTGGTACATCGCTTCTGTAGGACCAAACTGATTTATAAAAAGCAGGATCACGAGTCCAAGGTTTTAAAATGCGATGGTTAAAATCATATCCATTCATTTCTGCCCAAACAATCATCCAATCTACTTGATTTTCTACAGACCAATTTGCAGTGTCTATAGATTGTAATCCTGATTGTAATTCTTTAAATCTTGGCCAACGCTTTTCAAAGGTTTCTACGGTATAATCTGGAGCGCCATCTAGGAGTGGTGGTTTTTCAAAGGTTCTCCATTCTTTAAATAAAGCAACTAATGCTGAATAATCTTTAGAAATAAATTTTTCTATTTTAGTTGGGGTTGCTATTTTAGTTTGGGTTTCTGCGATTGTTTCTTTCTTATCCGTTTGACAACTAAAAAAGAGCGTTACTAAAAGAGAAAGAAGGATGGTGGTTGTTTTCATCTGACTATAATATTTTTTTGAATAACTTTATTTTGATTACAACGGTTTTGGCGGGGAGATTTTAAAGTTAGCCAAAATTTGGCAATAGGCTATATACATTGTTGTAGCTATTAGCTAGATTCATTAAATGCGTAGTCAATGTATTGAAGTCGAAGTTGTGCTTTATAAGATAGAATGTAACGTTACACTCCCAAGGAAATACCGTACTTCTGAAAAATTCTTTCTATCAAATTCAATTTTCTCCAAATGATAATGGTTCCCTTACTATCATTTGAGGAGTCAATCCATGCAATAATTTCACCTGAACTTGAAATTCCAACAAGTTTTATGGAGGTACTAAGCGGTATATCTAGTCCGTCATTTAGATTCGTCCAACTTTCGCCTCTATTGTCAGAATAAACGACCTCGGATACCTCATCTGGATTGCGATTTACAACTACAGCTATTTGTTTATCAGAAGCAATAGCTCCTGCTACGCTATAAAATTTATCCCCAATCTGCGGTCCAGGGAAATCAAATGTACTCCAGGATGCTCCTAGATCTTGAGTTAACAAGACTCCTCCATCCATATAGGTAGAGTCCCAACCAACTTCTGTAGCAGAAACTATAAATGCTTCCTTACCCACATTTAGAGCAGCCAAACCAGTTATAGCCGATGCATTAATATCCAGTACTTTCTTTCCAACATTCCAGGTACGACCTTGGTCTTTTGAGAATAGAAAAGCTGTTGCTTCCGTTTCCATATATTCGGCACTGTTGGTTATTCCAATAAAGGCTATCATCGTATTTACGTCTAACACAAATTCTGTAATGTCATCAGTCAAGTCATTAAAACGTGCGAATCTACCGGACTCTAAATAACTAGAAAGCGCTTTTTTGGGAGACGTGGGAGGGTGATCATAATCTTCATAATAATCGACGAGTGATGCAAAATAATCTGGCTCACGATTCTTGTTAACCGCTGTATATATGTCATTAAAAAGCCACTCGAATAGCTTCACTTCAATTATTTCAGAATGATCGCTTGATTGATTCCATTCATCTTCAAGAGTTCCAAGACCTCCGTGCTTTTCAATATCTGTCATATTTATGAATGATCCTGCGTCATCTATGTCTATACTGATGCATCCCGTTAGTATGCCTTTTAAGTCCAAATCCCAAATCGAATAACGTTCATTAGTAACATCTTCGGCAAACACACCTTCTACACTGTAATGACCAAGGGCACGGATTCTTTCTACTCCTTCTGAATCCCTTGTAAGTAATGCTTGCTGGATCTGTAAATTTTTTGTCGAAGGATGTGTTGTCCAAGCGTGTGAAGGGCTCCTTACCAGTTGCACGACGGCAGCGGCTATCAATATTCCAAAAAATAGTGCGCTGAGAATACCTGCGGAACGAAGTCTGGCGCGACGCTTGGTTGCTTTGAATCGATCGAAAATGGTTTTTAATTCCTGATTCCAGACACTTGCTACTATTTTATGTGATTCATTTTCAACTTGCTTTTGCCATTGTTTCAAATCCATCCAGGGTTCGACCGAGAGGTTGGCAGCCAGATGATCCTGGTTAAAGGCATTTGGAAATGCTTCATTGGGGAGCACTGTGTAGAAAGCAGCAAGTGGTGCTTCATTTCGGATACTCTTGTAAAAGTGTATTTCTTCTTTTACATACTTACTTAATTGAGAAGCTTTTGAACAGATCACCAATAATTTCAAAGAGGAACGAATTTTATCTCTGATTTCACCCTCTACAGTAGTACCAAGTTCAAAATCCTCATCGTAGGTGCATACCTTAAAATTTGCTCCTGGTGGTCGAATTCCGGCGATATCGGGATGATAATGCTTTTCTAAAGCTTTTTTCAAAGTAGCGACAATTGATACTTCTTTTTCACCAAATTTCAATAGATCATCATCACTGGCATAGCTTATAAATAATTCAAATTCTGTATTTGCCTGATCTTGATCTATCATATTTTTAACGTTGAAAAACCATTTCTATGTAGTCCCATAAAGTGATATCGTTAACACTTTTACGTAGACTAAGCGCACATTTATGGCGCTTCGATTCCTTCTTCTAAATCTCTGATTATAAATGAATATCATTAAATATACTATAAAAGTAAGTTGGTTGAGTGATTTTGTGGTAACAAAATTGTACCAAAGCTATTGAGTAGGGAAGTAGTATTTCTCAGCCTTCCCTCGCTGAGGGAAGGAGCTTTTTGTTCCCTCATCCTAGCCTTCTCCCAGGGGGAGAAGGAATTATTTTTTATTCCTTTGGAGATTAACTCCTTTTTAATTGCTTTCGCGAAAGCAATTAAAAAGGAGTTAAGATCGCTACGCTTCAAAACTCAAGGGATGAAAGATTCAATGCTGCGTTATTTCGTAGTTAACGTTTCGCTTTATTAAATGCAATGCTTTGATTAACCCCCATACATAAAACGATAGCAGCAATGATACTTATGATTATAATACCGCTTTGTGTGATTTGAAATGGATTGAGAGAAATCAATATAATACTCCCAAGTACCCAAAGAAAATCTTGAATAATTATCCAGATAACAGCTAGTCTTCTTTGTTTAGTTCTTTCATACCATATCGTTAACGCAAAATAAATTAAAACGATACCGATACACCAAAAGACAGTATTATTTTTGGTTCCAAATATGTTAGCTATCTGCCTGTTTAATAAGATTAAAATGATACCAGATATACTAGAGAACAAGGTATTTATAATTAATGCTTTTTTTAGATGATTCATTTTGTGAAATTTTGTTTTACAAAGTTCCCCAAAATAAAATCTAAATTTCTTAACAAATGTTAGTTAATTGGTTTTGTCTCATTTTTTCTCAACCTACTTAATGATTCTGGTGCAATACCTATCATTGAAGCTATATATTGTAGTGGGACATTTTGAAAAAGGGTAGGCTCTTCGGCTAATAAATGATGAAATCGTTCTTTAGCGGTTGTGTGTAATTGAGAGAACATACTTCTTTCTAATAACGCAAACGATTGTGCTAATAATAGATTATCAAATTCTAACCATTTAGGTTCATTCTTATTGAGCTTAAAATGATCTTCTCTATGTATGACATGGAGTTTACAATCTGTTATTGCTTGTATATTCCAGACACTATTGGTTTCAAAAACAAAGCTTGAAACGGAAGTAATAAATTTACCTTCACTACCAATCCATAATGTAATCTCTTTCCCATTAACGATATCATACATTCGTATATAGCCAGATTCGATAAATGCCATTTGACGACACACTTTTCCTGATTTCTGAAAAAACTCACCCTTATGAAGTTCTATGGGTTCAAAAGCAGATAAAATAGTATCCATTGATTCTTTTTCAATAGAGACTTGATTTGAAATACAATTTCTCAATGTATTCATTTGTTGTTCGTTTATCGGTTTGTCTTTTGCCCTTGTTTATACAAACCTAGCTCATTTCCTATAGGTTTACAATTATATTTTATAGTGACTACGTACTTTTAATTGGTGTTTTCGCTTTCGCGAAAGCGGAAAAAGTTAGGGTTGTAGTACTTTGATAAATTCTTTGTGATTGTAGCGTGTTACTCCCTTCTGTCTATATCTCGTGCCTCGATATATCCACCTTCCCTTGCTGAGGAAAGGGTTTTTTTGATTCCCTCATCCTAGCCTTCTCCCAGAGGGAGAAGGGATTACTTTTTAGTTCCTTCTTCGGGGGTTAGGAGGCTTTTTTCGTCCTGATTCTTGATTCTTTTGAGTCTTGTTTCCTTTTCGCGAAAGCGAACTATAAAAAATGAGCAAAGTAT
>CAKZKZ010000668.1 GCA_937124495.1 uncultured Dokdonia sp.
ATTGAAAAATGGAGAGGACACTTAGCTAGTTTTGGTCTAGGTAACTTTATGGGGTATGATCTCCCTACAGGTAGAAAAGGATTAATTCCGAGTGCTAGTCGTTACAACAGAATATACAACTACCCTACATACCGCTGGGGAACAACTGCCACGATCTATAATGCTATAGGACAAGGAGAAGTACTTATGACTCCTATGCAAATGGTTAACTTTACAGCAGCCATAGCAAACAGAGGGTGGTTTTACAAACCTCATATTATTAAGAATATCTCCGGAGTTGATAGTATTCCTTCAAAATATAAAGAGAAACAAATTACAACAATTGATCCTCAACATTTTGAACCTGTTATAGAAGGCCTTAATAATGTATATAATTATAGTTCTGGAACGGCAAACTTCCTTAAAGTCCCTGACATAGAGATTTGTGGAAAAACAGGAACCGCAGAAAATAAAATCAAAATTGGTGGAAAAACTGTGCAGCTTACAGATCACTCTGTATTTATAGCTTTTGCTCCTAAAGATAATCCAAAAATAGCGATTGCTGTTTTTGTAGAAAATGGCTATTGGGGAGCTCGATTTGGAGGGCGTATTGCTTCTGTCATGATAGAAAAATATATCAAAAGAGAAGTAACTCGTAAAGATTTAGAAAACTGGGTATTGACACACAGTCTTGAAGAAGAGTATGAAAAACCATTACTCGGTAGGCCTTTTCCTATTAATGATGGAAAAAAAATAAGTGCTAAGTTCTTGGCAGAAGAAAATCAGGAGTTATGAGTACTGGATCTCGCAGTGTAGGTAGTTTTGATTGGGCACTTATTTTAATATACCTAGCGCTTATTAGCATAGGGTGGTTAAGTATATATTCTGCATCTTATAATCCAGAAGTAGAAAACTTCTTTAGTTTAGACAACCTTCACTTTAAGCAATTACTTTGGATTGGTTTAGGTTTTGTTATCATTACATTTATTTTATTTCTAGACAGTAAATTTTTTGAACGGTTTTCGAGTTTGATCTATGTCGCTGCTATTATATCTCTCATTCTTTTATTTCCATTAGGTAAAAATATAAATGGAGCAACGAGTTGGTTTGCGTTAGGCTCTTTTACATTACAACCTAGTGAGTTTGCCAAAGTAGCCACTGCTCTTGCCCTAGCTAAATACTTAAGTGATATCCAAACCAACATAAAAACATTACAAGATCAGCTAAGAGCTTTTCTTATCATTGCTATTCCTGCGCTTGTAATTATACCTCAACCAGATCCAGGAAGTGCTCTTGTCTACGCTGCATTCTTTTTCCCGCTCTATAGAGAAGGTATTGCTGCTGTATATCTTATTTTAGGCGCTTCGGTGATTACTTTATTTGTACTTACCCTTTTATTTGGCCCTTTATATATTGCCCTTGGAGCTGCAACTATTGCTATTTTACTTTTTCTGAAAAACAGAAAAAAGCGACCTTCAAAATCACTCTATTTAGGTATTATTTTAGCGTGTACTTTATTTTCCTTTTCTGTGAATTACATTTTTGAAAATGTATTTCAACAACGACATAGAGATCGATTTAATATTGTTTTAGGGAAGGAAGCAGATACGCAAAGTATAGGGTATAACACACGTCAAAGTGAGATTGCCATTGGTAATGGAGGATGGACAGGTCAAGGGTTTTTACAGGGGACCCAGACTACTGGAAAATTTGTTCCAGAACAAGACACCGATTATATCTTTAGTGCTGTAGGAGAAGAATGGGGCTTTTTAGGAAGTACGCTGGTTGTTATTCTTTTTATACTTCTTATTGTGAGAATCATACAGCTTTCAGAAAAACAAAAAAATGATTTTAGTCGTATTTATGGCTATAGTGTCGCAGGTATTATTTTTATACACTTCACTGTAAATGTAGGAATGGTTACAGGGTTATTACCCACAATAGGAATACCACTCCCCTTCTTCAGTTACGGTGGTTCCGGCTTTTGGGGGTTCACTATTTTACTATTCATCTTTATTAAGTTGGATGGTAATCGAGTAAACGAATGGTGATAAAAAGAACAAAGATCGCCTCGCAGTTGGGTCATAGAAATTTTTCAAACAGATATAATTCAATAAGATTAAAATAGAGTACTGTTCTATTTTAGAGTACTACTCTATTTATTACATCTCTACATCTATTTTGCAAAAGGAGATATACGCTTTCGCGAAAGCGTATAAAGAAAATTATGCATTTACAGTTAATTCTCAAATAACTAACAATGAGATCTTACATCTTACGTCTAAAAGCGAAGCGATCTTATGTCTTAGTCGGACACGACTAAAATTTACCTAAAACTCCACTGTTTGTAATCTGAAGAAGCTTCTAGTTTTGCCTCTGTGGCGTCATCTAGTTTTGGAAAGAAATCAATTCCTGTAAGTTGCTCTATATGGTCTACAGAAGTGACAAAGTTATACAGAGGTTGATCAGACTGTTCATGATCCATTAAGAAGGCAATCATTCGGGTATTATTTCCAGAACGATCATATACAATTTTATAAAAAGAAGAAGGAACCGTTACTTTCTCTGTCCCTATGGATGTTTTCTTGTCATTCAAAACACCGCCCGTAACGACAAATACACCATTATACTTCTTTGCCCAATAACGTACTTTCTGTTCTAATCGATTCCAAACACCTGCATTAAAGGCATGATTTTGAGGTGTAATATTACTGGTTAAAAATGTTTCATCATAGGCCTCCTTACTAAACTCTCTATCGCCTGCAGGACATAAATGCCCACGATCATAGCCTGATTTTTTATAATTACGCCAATGTGCAGATTCTGTCTTTACTGCGGGATCTACTTCAAAGTAAGGGCGTTTAAAATCATTATTAATGATGTGCGACTTCTCGAGTTCATACCCT
>CAKZKZ010000669.1 GCA_937124495.1 uncultured Dokdonia sp.
AGCACCGTTACAGTTTTATGCACCATTCGCAGGAGCTGCAATTGGTGAGTTCTTCCGTGACTCTGGTCGTCCTGCATTGATTGTATATGATGATTTGTCTAAACAAGCAGTAGCTTACCGTGAGGTATCTTTATTATTGCGTCGTCCTCCAGGTCGTGAGGCATATCCAGGAGATGTATTCTACTTACACTCTCGTTTATTGGAGCGTGCAGCAAAAGTAACTGCTGATGACACGATTGCTCGTCAAATGAATGATTTACCTGATTCTTTAGTGAATGCAAAAGATAAAGACGGTAAGCCTTTCGTAAAAGGAGGTGGTTCTTTAACAGCTCTTCCTATCATTGAAACACAAGCGGGTGACGTTTCTGCATATATTCCGACTAACGTAATTTCAATTACAGATGGTCAGATTTTCTTGGAAACGAACTTATTCAACTCTGGTCAGCGTCCTGCAATTAATGTAGGGGTTTCTGTATCTCGTGTGGGTGGTTCTGCTCAAGTGAAATCAATGAAAAGTGTATCTGGTACATTGAAAGTGGATTTAGCTCAATATCGTGAATTGGAAGCCTTCTCGAAGTTTGGTTCTGATTTGGATGCTGTAACTAAAGCAACTTTGGAAAAAGGTGCTAGAAACCTTGAAATCTTGAAACAAGGACAGTATGTACCAATGTCAGTTGAAAAGCAAGTTGCTATCATCTATTTAGGAACATCTAACTTGTTGAGAGCAGTACCTGTGAATAAAGTAAAAGAGTTCGAAACAGATTACGTTGATACTATGATGAATCGTCATCCAGAATTAATGGCATCTTTCAAGAACCGTAAGACTAAAATCACAAAAGAAGCAGCCGCTACTATGAAAGCAGTTGCAGATGAATTAATTAAAAGATATAAGTAAGTCATTGGTTTATAGCTATTAATGATTAGTTTTTATATTAATCATTAATAGCTAATCAACCAATAACCAATCTCTAATATAATGGGTGCAAATTTAAAAGAAGTTCGTCGCCGTATTAAATCTGTTCAATCTACACAACAGATTACCAAAGCAATGAAGCTCGTAGCTGCTGCAAAATTGAGAAAAGCGCAGGAAGCAATTACGAATATGAGACCTTATTCAGAAAAGTTAAACGAAATGTTGCAAGACATCGTTTCTAATGTGAATTTGTCAGAATTGCAAATTAATTATGGCATAGAAAGAGAAGTTAAAAATACTTTAATCGTTGTTATTACGTCTAATCGTGGTCTTTGTGGTGCTTTTAATTCTAATGTGAATAAAGCTGGTGCTAAAGTCATTGATAGTCAATATAAGGACGTTTACGAAGCTGGAAACTTGTCTGTTTTGCCTATTGGTAAAAAAGCACGCGACTTCTTTAAAAAGAGTTACCCTAAAGCAACTTTGATCGAAGATTATGTTGAATTGTTCTCTAATTTAACATTTGCAAATACAGCTCAAGTTGCAGAATTGATTATGGAAGGATTTGATGATGATACTTATGACAGCGTTCACGTTGCTTATGGTCGTTTCAAAAACCCTGCTGTACAAATTCCTGAGTGCGATCAGTTTTTGCCAGTACCAAAAGTAGAAGCAAAAGAAGGCGCAGAAAAGAAAATCAACGCAGATTTCATTTTTGAACCACAAAAAGAAAGCTTGTTGAATCAGTTGTTCCCTAGTATTTTAAAAACGCAATTTCACAGGTATAATTTGGAAACAAATGCTTCTGAAAATGGTGCGCGTATGACTGCAATGGACAATGCAACTGAAAATGCAAATGACATGGTGAAAGACTTGAAATTACAATATAATAAAGCGCGTCAAGAAGCGATTACGAGAGAACTTTCGGAAATCGTTGGTGGTGCGGCTGCATTGGAAGGCGCTTAGACTTTCAATTGATAATTAATATCAGGCAAAAAAATGCTGGTAGTTCTTTTTTAAGAGCTACCAGCATTTTTTTTTAAATTTAATGGTTACTTTATAATCAAATATATACTAGTATATGTAAATCACTCCCCTGTATTTTGGGTTTTCCCAAAAAGGTTAAAAGCCAATCTTTATGATTGGCTTTCTTTATTTTTTATTACCAACCTTTGTACATCGTTTGAATTCGAGAATTTTGCTCCTCAGATTTGATAATCGCTATTTGTCGTTCTAATCTTAATACTAAATCTGAATATAAGTTTTGTTCTTTTAAGTGATTAGCTAGGCTATAAATGACTTTAGCAGCATGAAATCTTTTCCAAGCATAATCATCCTCTTTCGCAATAGAAGATAGTTCTTTACTATGTGTATCGATTGTATTTTCATTAGCTTTAAAAAGTAAACTCTTCTGTGCCTCAAAGAATGAAGAAGAGTAAAAACCACTGACATTATTTGCATTCTCATAGAAGAAGGGCAAATGTTTAATATCTCCAGATTCTGCATAGATCTCACCTAAAGCAATCACTAAACCTTGATAAGTCTCTCCTTTTAATTTTTCGGCTACTCGAAGTGCATATTTTGGTGCGAGTGCTTGTAATGCAGCAATTTGGCTAGTCATCACAGGATAAGATAATTCCTTCTGATTAGATAAGCTATTAAAAATTGATTCTACAATTGAGGTATCATTCATTGT
>CAKZKZ010000670.1 GCA_937124495.1 uncultured Dokdonia sp.
TTCCTCCTCCTCGGATCAGCATGTATTCAAAGCCTGTGGCGCTTTCGTCTACAATCTGGTCTATCATATGGTCAGACCAGCTAGCCGAACTTGTATTAGGATTAGGCATGGTACCTCTTAAATTACCGCTATTTACGACAATGGGTTTGTCTGCGGTCAAAAGTGCTCCAATAAAACCTTCATTATTATCTGTGTCTCCACTATATCCAGAGACTACAAATGTTTCTCCTGCATTAAGAATTGGAGTTGGGTTGAGTCCATTTTCAAATGTCATATTAGCCGCATCATAATCGGAAAATGTAAGAGTGGTATTATCTTCAGTTGCCATTACGGAAGCAAAGAAATTGTGAGCAAAGTTATTTGGGTTAAGTGGTGCACTTCCTAATCTGAAACTTTGTCCTAGAGCATCTTCTCCTTTGGCTGTAAGATAGCCAGCATGGTTGGTGGAACGTGTTCTTAAACTAACATAGAATAACTGCGTTGACTCTAATATGAGGCCTTTGTTTGTGATAACGGTGTTGAGCTGTGCATTCTGTACGATCACAGGTGAACCTGCCAATGCTCCAGGGGTGTACACCGCAGGATTGCCCTGAGAAATAGTGAGTGTCGTAATAAGAGTACCATTCCCTCTAGATATTGCTACATTGATAGGGGTAGGGAAAGGTGTAGATATATATATCGTAGCGTTTGAAATATCAGCGCCTGTTCGCGCATGTAATGGCGGAATATAGTGAGTGGAACCTAATTGGGCTATACTTGGAATTATATATAGAAAGGAAAAAAGTAAAAATGCTATGTATTTTAATTTCATATTTGGGAAATTAACTTGTTTATTTTAAGATAACTTTTAAAAATAGGGATATATTTTAAGATAACTTTATAGAATGACTATTTTTAACAAAAGTCACTAAGGGTTTGCATGTTAATTCAGGTTAAAAGACTTCTTTTTTATATAAAACTCCCAATTTTAGTTAGAATTTTTTTGCTTTCGCGAAAGCGTTATATTTACATAAAACAAGATATATGACAAGTAAAGTAACATATTTAGGAGGCCTCAGAACTGAAAATGTACACCTTAAATCTGGAAATGGTTATATGACAGATGCGCCTATAGATAATAAAGGAAAAGGGGAGGCTTTTTCTCCAACAGATACAGTAGCTACAGGTTTAGCAAACTGTATGCTTACTATAATGGGAATAAAAGCAAATCAAATGGATGTGTCTATAAAAGGAACGGTGGCTAAAGTCACTAAGACTATGAGTGCAGATCCCAGAAGAATATCAAAAATTAAAGTTGAGTTTGATTTTCCTAATTCTATGGATATAAAATCTCAGAAAATATTAGAACATACGGCAAATACATGTCCAGTGCATTATAGTTTACATCCTGATATTGAGAAAGAAATACTATTTAATTGGTAAATAATTTATTTTAGTTATTATAAATAGAATAAAAAAGCCCTATTCAATTTGAATAGGGCTTTTAAAAAGAGTTAATTGTTATTATAAATTCGGCTTTAGCCTTATTTTACTTTATTTATGATTGCTGCAAAAGCTTCTGGGTGATTCATAGCAAGGTCTGCAAGCACCTTACGGTTAAGCTCGATGTTATTTGCTTTTACTTTACCCATAAACTGAGAATAAGACATTCCGTGCATACGAGCACCCGCATTAATACGAGTAATCCATAAAGAACGGAAATTTCTTTTCTTTTGACGACGGTCTCTGTATGCATACTGCATCGCTTTGTCCACCGCATTTTTTGCAACGGTCCAGACGTTTTTACGACGTCCAAAATAACCTTTTGCTTGCTTCATTACCTTTTTTCTTCGGGCTCTAGAAGCTACTGAGTTTACTGATCTTGGCATAATTTTTACTTTTTTTGTAGTAGGCGGTCTTTATGACACTTGCTCAATTTAATGGCCTAACTCCAGGGTTTATAAATTTAATGTTAACCGGTTAAAATAATTACTTCAAACGAAGCATTAATTTAACATTGTTTGTGTCTGCATCATGAACTAATCCATCATGAGTCAGTTTAAGCTTACGTTTTTTAGATTTTTTTGTCAGGATGTGACTCTTAAAAGCGTGCTTTCTTTTGATTTTACCAGTTCCGGTAAGCTTAAAACGCTTTTTGGCACTGGATTTTGTTTTCATTTTAGGCATCTGTTCCTAGTTTTATTAATTAACTCTCTTTCTTTTTATACCTCATGTACAAGGTATTTTATCGTTAATAAACCCTTGAGTTTATATACGCTCAAGGGTTTATTATAGGGTACCATATTGCTGGTAGTATCTTATTTCTTCTTAGGCGCGATAAACATCGTCATACGCTTACCTTCTAGACGAGGCAATTGCTCTACCTTTCCTAGATCTTCTAATTCCTGAGCTAGTTTAAGTAAAAGAATTTCACCTTTGTCTTTATATATAATTGAGCGTCCTTTAAAGAAAACGTATGCTTTGAGCTTTGCGCCTTCTTTTAAGAATTTTTCTGCGTGTTTCTTTTTAAATTCATAATCATGGTCATCTGTATTTGGACCAAAACGAATTTCTTTGATAATCACTTTAGAGGCTTTCGCCTTCATGACCTTCTCACGCTTCTTTTGCTCATAGACATACTTTTTGTAGTTAATGATCTTACAAACGGGAGGAGAAGCATTAGGTGATATCTCAACGAGATCTAATTCTTGTTCTTCGGCTATGCTTAATGCTTTGGCTATAGGATAAACTCCTACTTCAACATTGTCTCCTACAAGTCGTACCTCACGGGCACGTATCTTTAGATTGATCTTGTGTTGATCTTCTTTGATAATCCTTGCGGGACCTTTCGATCTTTTTCTACGTATTGCTATGGCTAACTATATTTAAATTAAACTTCAAATGTTTTTATTGTTCCTTTTATTTCGGTTTGTACTGCTTTCGCGAAAGCGTCCACTGTCATACTCCCCATATTCTCACCTCCGTGACGTCTTACAGATATTGTGCCATCTTTTTCTTCTTGTTCTCCTATGATAATCATAAAAGGGATTTTTTGCATTTCTGCTTCCCTAATTTTCTTACCCATAGTCTCTCCTCTATAATCTGCAAGGGCGCGAATTTCGGCATTTTCTAGCAAATTTAAAACTTTTTTTGCGTATTTCTCATATTTCTCACTCAGTGTAAGAATAATAGCTTGTTCTGGCACAAGCCACAATGGGAAATTACCTCCAGTATGTTCTAGTAAAATTGCGATAAAACGTTCCATACTTCCAAAAGGAGCACGGTGTATCATTACAGGTCTATGTAGTTCATTATCACTGCCTTTGTACGTGAGTTCAAAACGCTCAGGAAGATTGTAGTCTACTTGGATGGTTCCTAATTGCCAGCTTCTTCCAAGCGCATCTTTAACCATAAAGTCTAATTTTGGGCCATAAAAAGCGGCTTCACCAGTTTCAACCACATAATTTAATCCCTTTTCTTTTGCAGCATTTAGGATCGCATTTTCTGCTTTTTCCCAATTTTCGTCGCTTCCAATATATTTTTCTGGCTTTTCTGGGTCTCTTAAGGAGACTTGTGCTGTAAAATTTTCAAAACCTAAAGAACCAAAAACATAAAGAACAAGATCTATTACATTTTTAAATTCATGGTCTATTTGATCAGGTGTGCAAAAAATATGTGCATCATCTTGTGTAAATCCTCTTACACGTGTTAGTCCATGAAGTTCTCCAGATTGTTCGTAGCGATATACAGTGCCAAATTCAGCGTAACGCACTGGAAGTTCTTTGTAGCTCCAAGGACGAGTATTGTACATTTCGCAATGATGCGGGCAGTTCATTGGTTTTAATAAAAACTCTTCCCCTTCTGCAGGTGTATTTATGGGTTGAAAACTGTCTTCTCCATATTTTGCATAATGCCCAGAAGTTACATATAGTTCTTTTTGTGCAATATGTGGAGAAATTACCATTTCGTATCCCGCTTTCTTTTGAGCAGCTTTTAAAAAGTTTTCAAGTCTTTCGCGTAAAGCGGCACCTTTAGGTAGCCACAAAGGAAGGCCTTGTCCTACTTTTCTTGAGAATGTAAAAAGCTCTAGTTCTTTTCCTAATTTTCTATGATCTCTCTTTTTTGCTTCTTCTAGAAGTTCTAGGTATTGCTTAAGGTCTTTTTGTTTCGGAAAGGAAGTTCCGTATACACGTGTGAGTTGAGGCTTGTTTTCATCTCCTCTCCAATATGCACCAGCAACACTCATGATCTTAACGGCCTTTATGATACCAGTGTTGGGAATGTGCCCTCCTCGGCATAAATCGGTAAAGGTGTCATGATCACAAAAAGTAATCGTTCCATCTTCTAGGTTTTCAATAAGCTCAACTTTGTATTCGTTGCCTTCTGTCTTGTATTTTTCTAATGCTTCCTCTTTAGTGACAGATCTCATTTTGAAATCATGTTTGCCACGAGCAATTTCAAGCATTT
>CAKZKZ010000671.1 GCA_937124495.1 uncultured Dokdonia sp.
GACATCTTGATTATATTCAGAAGCAAATAACATATCTACCTTAGATTTAAATAATGCTCTATGATTAATATCTGCCAACTCATAACAATTATAACTACTAAAATGGAGACCTCCCCAAGCAAATAAATTATACATTGATTTATTAATTACTGGGACTTTTTTTCCTCTATCTATTATTGTTTTTATTTCATGTGGAGAATAATGGTTTTTCAACCTTAAATTAACAATGACATCTTTTATTCCATTATGTTCCATAGGCAAAAGCGTTGCTAAAAAATTATAACATATATCATTAATTCTTATATGCTCTAACCCTACTATAATAGCTCTTTGCTTTCTTCTTGCTTGATCTGCAAGAATAGGAAGCCATCTGTATGGGGTGCTTACTTCTGGTAGAATAAGAATATCTGCTTTTACTTTTTCTGCATCATTTAATAAATTAATCAATTGCTTTCGTCTTTCTGCACTTGTATTAGGCTTTGAAAATAAAGATTTTTCAATATTGGAGGGGTATACTTTTGTATTAGCTACAGCAATTTTTAAATCGTCATATATTCTCTTTGATTGTGGGATTGAAATCGTATTATAGCCTAGATTATTTTCTTTATTACTTACTCCTTTTTCAACCTTGACATAATAGTTCTTTAAATTATCACAATGTTTATTTATTTGATCTTGACCTTGTGATTTATAATACGTATTTCGTTGTGTATAATTAACATCAAAAAACTTTTTAAAACTTTTATCATAAACTAAAGCTTGCTTAGAGTACTTTTTTAAATATCCCTTTTTATTATTTTTAGATTTTAAGATTAAATGTATTAGAGAGTCTATTATAGTAAACTCATATAAGTAAATAAACCTAGGAGCATATTTTAATTTATTTTTATCAAATTTAAAGTTGCTTTTTTTCGTGTCAAGTGCAATTTCTCTTAGATAATCATACTTAATTAGATTTGTTTTTTTATCATCTGTTATTTTCAAGTAATTAAGCAATGGCACAACGACAAAACTATTCCTGAGTAAATTAGAAATAATATATTCATTTTTTACAGTATATACTTTTTTATAAAAACTAAGACTTAACCAAGAAAAAGTAAAGTTTTTAGTTCTATCCTCCCACCAACTTTGTTTAGTAAAAGTAGGATTTAAAGCTGTTGCCATAGCACAACAATTCATTAAGTATTTGCCTAAATATTCCTTTACTTCTTCTATGTCTTTTTTCTTAAACCCTGATTTAGGGGCTGCTAAAATACTATCAATAGAGTTGCACGTTTCTTTGAAAAATTTCCAAAATGCATCTCGATCATTAGTAATCACAAAATAAGTAAGTACTTTCTCCCATAGGTTTGAAAACTCTAAATTTATAATCCCTTTGAAAAAAGTTAGTATTTGTTCTGTGGTTTTTTCATCTTTTCCATTATCGGACAATAGACTTACTTTAATTCGTTTTGCTAAAAAAACAGATGCCCCATATTTACTTTGTTTTATATCTGCTACACTTCGTAACTTATTTATAGTGTCAGTATATGTAAGCTCATATACACTTTCATCAAAATCATCATTAATATTATTTTCATTTGGTAAAAACCAAAATGCACTAGAATTTTGTTCAATTCTTTTTTTGAACATGTCTAGCACTGCTTGAGATTCTTTACTCTCAAAAGAGTAAATCGTTATCTTCTCTTTTTGTATCCTAATTTTTTCATCATCTTTAAAATGATACGTTAATTCTCTTTCTTGCACACTTTTCTTTATATCATCCGGAATAGCTTTAAAAATATTTCTCTCCACAAAAAACTTATTTAAAAATGCTTCAAGAGGGGATTTAAATTTTTTAGTATCAAACTTTTTAGAAATCTTTGTATTACTTAATACAATCAAAATATCATCAACATATCTACCATAATATACTGGCGAGAGTTCTTCTTTTACTTTATGATCAAAATCAGTAAGATACCAATTAGCAAGTATACCTGAAGAGAGAATTCCTATAGGTAAAATAGCATTAGAATCTTTAGGACAAATACGCTGATATACTTCATTAATTTTAAAAATCATATCTGTAAATAGCGTTTTTCTTCCTCCTAATTCATTAACGATTTTAGTATGAATTTTTTGTTGAAGATTTGGATTATAGTCAATATTGTAATAATATTCTTTTATATCTAATGATAGAATAACAACATCGGTATCTTGTGCAACAATATCTTGTGCTATATTCACTCCGTTATCTCGCCACTTTTGGTATTGATCAAAATAAGGTTTAAACAAACGTAAACCATCTACAACTTGACTACTTTCTGAATTTAACTCCAAAAAATAAGCATAGTTATCTTTACTATATTCTTTATGCAGTACATATCCTTCTTTAATGATCCATAAAATGGATATCAAATGTAATTCTACAGGTCCATCAAAAAAATAGTTTACTTTTTTTAGTAAGTAATGTTTTTGTGAAAAATTATTTGTGATAATATTATCTCCATAGTTAGTTTCTTCTTTTGAAAAACTTTTAGGAGCGATGTAATAGGTAATCTTATCTAATAATTGATTAAGGTAAATATCTTTTTTACGCTTTGAACTATTTAGAAAGTCTACTAGATTATCTAATCTCAGTTCAAAATCTTCACTAGATTCAAATGTTGCTATTTGTTGTCGTAGCAATAAAGAAAAGTTATCGTAATACACATAACTTTTTAGTTTTCTATATGCTAAATCAACATCTTTCCTATAAAATTTCATACCCCTTAATTATCTTATAATTACTCTTCTACCTTCAACCTCTTTTTCCCAGTTAACAATTGTTGCATCAATCCTTTTTTCTGGAGCTCTAATTGCTCTTTTTGCGCAATTAATCCTGCTATTTCTGTATCGGCAGTATTTAACACGTTCGCGATAGCGATTTGTTCTTCTAGTTTTGGGATTTTTACTGGTAAACTGAAAAAATCAGGTAAACTAATATTAAGTAAGCCATGTGCACGACCACCTTCTTGGGCAATACGCATCAAACCATGAATCATCTTTCCTGACTCAAAGTAGTGATTTATAAAATCTGAATCTACATTTTCTCTTAGCTTAAAACATATATAAAGCGTCGTTACTACTGCTTTTTCAAAATCGTCCAACCGCTTAAAGGCTCCCATAGGATATCCTTTTGAATAACTTTTATTATAACAATACTCTCCTTTATGAACAAGTGTATAGTTAAATAGGGTCTTACTAGCCACACGTTTATTAAAAAAATCTTCTTGTAACACAAATCCTCTTTGCGCTGAAATAGTTACCACCGTATCATCACCTTCAGTGTTCTTTCTGCTCACTCTTTCTGCTATTTCAGAAAAAATAAAAACATCCCACTCACCCTCAAATTCTGACAACCGTTGTTTCCCAGTGAGCAATCTTTGCATCAATCCTTTCTTAAGAGTTTGCTTTTGTGCTATAAGTTGGGTGAGCGTTGTGATTGCTTTGTCCCAAGTGTCTAGTAATAATATTATTTCTTTTTGTTCTGATACTTTTGGATATGCTATTTTTAATTTAGATAAAGAAGCCTTATTTAACTTATACCTTCCAGCTCCTTGCCTTGTTAAATGACTATATACTGATCTCCTATTATAATACCAATAAAACCATTTTGTTAAGCATTCATTAGTTCCTTTGATAGCATGTGCATGATTATTAACATTAAATTTTCCACACGTTATTTGAGTCATAGAAGTCTCTCTATATTTTAGAAAATGGTCTCCGTCTTCTGCTATAAGTGCGTACTCTCCATCATATCTATATTCATTTATATAATCTTGAATTTGTGTAGGTCCATAATATGGATACTCCCCCTTCATAATCCTTCTTATATCTTGACTAATTGGCTTTCTTTTATTATTTTCTATTAATAAAGCTTTTTCAATGAAATCTACCTCCCAATCCTCAGGAATCCATCCTAGTTTGGTTTTTTTATACCCTTTACGCTCTTCTGTAATCTCTTGCTTCATCTACCTTTCTTCTTACTTTTCTTTCCTCCTGTTTATAATCTTGGCTATCTCATCTACGGCATTATTCACAGGAATTTTTGCAAGCATCATGATGGTATCATCCGTAAGTTTTTCATCATAGCGATAGCGTTGTACATCATCACTACCTGTGTTAAAACTTAATTGATAATGGTATTTTTCAAATAAATCTTGGAATCGTGTCACCCCTTGATCCATTTTCCCAAGTGGAAAAGACACATCCTCAATGATCACACTGGTGCCTGCTTTACGCACAGCACCGACGGCTGGGAATGTCGCTTTGCGGATCGCCCATAATTGCTGAGTTAAAACCTGATCTGTTGTAAAAGCAATATGTTCAATCGGCGTAAATGCGTCTATGACTGCAGTGATTTGTGTCATCTGTTCGAGTAATACTGCGGCATCATTAGCGGCAGTCTCAATTAACAATGCGGTACAT
>CAKZKZ010000672.1 GCA_937124495.1 uncultured Dokdonia sp.
CCTATCAATTCCCCGAACCAAGGCCTTAAAAATGAGTATGAAATACAAGCCAGTAAAGTGGCTATACCTACTAATATAATTGATTCTGTTAAAAATTGAATAATCAATTGTTTCCGCCTTCCTCCTAAAACTTTACGAATCCCTATCTCTCGCATACGACTTCCAGAATGGCTTATTGAAATATTGATAAAATTGACCATTGCCATAAGTACAATGAATAACCCAATAATGGATAAAATATAAAGCATACGGGTAGCTGTACCATTATCCTTTTCTAGATAATAATCAGTCAACTTTATAGGGAGTACTTTTAGATTTTTCTGCACTTCTTCAGAAGTATGACTGGCAAGCAATGCTTTTATAGGTGCTTCTATATCTTGAGTCGTGACACCTGGTTGAAGTTCTATATGTGATACATAATAAGGATTTCCCCAGTCTTCAAAATTCGCCCTATTAAAATAAGAAGCCGTATTCTTTGCTATAAAAAAACCATTTTTATCATCCTTGTTGATTCGGGTAATCGAATTTTCTGAAGTTTTAGCGAGGATACCTGTAATTGTAAAGTTCTGACTCTCGCCGTCAAAGTTCTGAATGGTTACCGTATTTCCAATGACATCCGTTGTTCCAAAGATTTTTATCGCCTTATCTGATTTTATAATTACCGAAAATGGATTGTCAAAAACCGTCTTGGGATTTCCGTGTAGCAGATCAAATCCATACATATCTAAGATACTTTCATCTACCAATTTGATGCTTTCCTTAAAATTGGCTACCCCATTTGAAACAATAGACGTGATCCCATCCCAACGGAAGTAATTTGCAACGAGGTGTGGGTAGGTCTCTTTTAAACTTTCAGCCAGAGGTGCCAAGGTTGTAAAATCTATCCCCATTGTAGGATCTTTCCATTGACTAGTCAAAATATATTGCTGCTCAGGATTTCTCAAATTTTTATTTACCTGAAACTCTTGCCAAATGAAAGCCGCAATCATCAGAGCAAAACAAATACCCGTAAAAAGCCCAACGATATGTATCGCTGTGTAGAACTTTTTCTTCTTGAGATTACGCCAAGCTAATTTTATGTGGTTTCTAATCATACTATTTAATACCCTTGTAGACGGATATCTCATTTTATTTAAACTTCATACCCTTATAAACGGGTATCTCATTATTATTACTATTTTCCTTACTCAAATTGTAACCAATGTTTATACGCTTTCGTACTTCGACAAGCTCAGTATAAACTTCTACGTCGTAATACTCCTTGAAAGCGTACTCCTATTCAAATTAATCTGTTCGCAAACTCTTTACAGGATTACGTAGAGCAGTAGCAAATGTACGTACACTCATAATCCCTAGGGCAATGATGATCATCGCTAATCCACTGAGTACAAATACCCACCAACTTAGGGATGTTTTATATGCAAAATCTTGTAACCAAGAATTTAATCCCCACCATGCAAGCGGAGCAGCAATGATGAAGGCGAATCCAACTAAAATTAAAAAATCTTTACACAATAATAAATTGAGTTGTGTTAAGCTTGCGCCTAAAACTTTGCGAATTCCTATTTCTTTGGTTCTGCGTTCTGTGGTATGAATGACTAATCCTAGTAACCCTAAACAGCTGATCAAAACTGACAATCCTGTAGCCCAATTGAGCAAGGTAGAAAGCCGCTTTTCTCGCGTATAGAAACGTGCAATAGTCTCATCCATAAAACGCAATCTAAAATTAGATTCTGGATAGATCGATGCATACGCAGTTTCGACAGATGCTAACGTCTCTTTGAAGTCGGCATTTTCACCCGTAGGAAGAGCGATATGTATCACTCGAAACTGTGTACGCCAACTTCTTGCTAGATCTCCTTGAAATGCCATAGGCTTGATGTCACTCTTCAAAGAGCGTTGATTGAAATTCTTCATGACACCCACAATAGCATGTTTTTCGTCATTCATATCAAAGAACTTACCGACGGCTTCTTCAGGGCTTTCTAATCCAAAACGAGACATTGCAGCTTCATTGATTACTAACTCTTTAATGGTGTCATTTAAGGGCTTTCGTCCAGCCAGTAACGTAATGTTATACAGTTGTAAATACTCACTATCTCCATATATTTTTTGTAAATCTCCTCGTATTTCTTCATTTCCTTTATGATATACAGCACCATTAGAATGTGTGCTTTGAGATGCAGGAGGATTACCACCAAGACTCATCATACTCAATTTTGGGATTTTCTGAAGTTCATTAAGAAGTACTTCTCGACTATCTATTGTTGTATCATTCCAAGGAGTGTAGAAATAGGCGATAGCATCTGTTTTAAAGCCCATATCCGTTTTCATGATATAATGAATTTGTTTTCCAACGAGCAACGTAGCAATAATAAACACTTGTGCAATTGTAAATTGAAAAACGGTTAGAAACTTTCGAAGACCGCTTTTTCCAGAGCCATTGATCTGTTGCCCTTTTAATATACTTACAGGTTTAAAATTGGAAAGTACCAATCCTGGATAGAAACCAGAAAAGAAGGTCACTAGGATAATAAGAAGAACTATACATACAAGTGTTATAGGTTGGAATAATAAGTTGAAATCAAGCCCGCTTGGAATGAAGTCGGCAAATATTTTAAATAACCAGGCAGCGAGGAGAATAGAAACGAGTCCTGCAATTAAAGTGAGTAAGAACGTTTCTCCTAAGAATTGAAAAATCAATTGTTTTCGCGAGCCTCCTAACGTTTTACGAATCCCAATTTCCTTAGCTCTTTGTACAGCCTGAGCCGTATTCAAGTTGATAAAATTAATACTCCCCAGAAGCAATAAAAACAACGCAATATACCCTAAGCCATACAGTACTGTTTTACTGGCCTGTTCCTGACTATAGTCATAGATACCATATGCTGAATTAAAGTGGATATCTGCGAGCGGTTGCGCAAAGTATTTTTGCTTTTGACCAAACTCGGCAGTTTCTTTATCTTGATATTTGACTGATACGACATCCAGTTGTTTTTGAACATTTTCAATAGACGTATTCGCTGCGATTTTCATATATACTTGAGAAGAAGAATTGGTAGAATCCCAATGGGTACCAAGTATTTCGTCTTTTAGATCGGTGAATGTGGCTGTTTTTTTTGAAACAAACTCTTCAAAAACGATATCAGTACGTTCTGTAAAATTGGCCACTACTCCCTTGACAACTGTTTGAATAGAATCATTATAGGTGAGTGTTCTTCCTAAGACTTCAGAAGGAGGGATGTTTGGGAAGTACTCCTGTGCACGGTTTTCTGTAAGTACAACAGCTCCAGGCGATGATAAAATATTATTGGGTGTTCCTGCCAACCATTCATATTGGAAAACATCAAAATAGTGATCTTCAGTGAAGACAACAAAGTTGGGTCTTTTAATTGATTTATTGGAGATATCAGATTGCACTTTGAGTGGAGCCCATCTGAAGAAGAACGTAGCGCTTTCAATACCCGTTAATTCTTCTTGAGTAGCTGTGTATAGAGGTACGGGTACTCCAGGATTTGAAAAATTTCCTTCTGGGCTTTCAAAGTTAGAAACCACTCGATAGATACGATCTCCATCTTTGTGAAATGTATCAAAGGTAAAATCGTAATAGACCATTATTCCTATCAAAAAGGCAGCGCTTAAGCCTATCGAAAGACTCACGATATTGATCAACGAAAACAGCGCATTCTTTCGCAAATTTCTAAAAGCTATTTTGATATAATTTTTGAACATACTATTTCGTTTTTATATCCGCCCTTCGGCTATCGCTCAGGATAAACTTCGGTGGATATCTTATTCAATTTTTACTACTCTTTTTTACGCTTTCGCGAAAGCGTACTCATGCTACTCTGCTTTTAAACTTTTAACAGGATTAATGGTGGCCGCTTGTATACTTTTAAAACTTACCGTCAAAAATGCAATCACCAATGTGGTTACTCCAGCTAGTACAAAAACCCAAGGACTCAATGTGACACGATAGGCAAAATCCTGAAGCCATGCGTTCATTAAATAATAGGCCAATGGGAATGCAATCACAAAGGAGATTAACACTAGTTTTAAAAAGTCTTTAGAAAGTAACCCCACAATTTGTGCTACCGATGAGCCTAATACTTTTCTAATGCCAATTTCTTTGATGCGTTGCTCTGCCGTATAAGTCACTAAACCAAAGAGTCCAAGACACGCCACAAAAATGGTAAGTAACGCAAAGATGGTGAGCGTATTTCCAATCTTCTGCTCAGAAACATATATGTTGGTATAGGCATCATCAAGGATATAATAATCAAAAGCTTCTTTAGAATTATAAGTTAACCATGCAGTGTTTGCTTTTTCTATAATTCCAGCCATATTTTGCCCCTTTGTCTTTACAATAAGCCCTCCGTATGGGTTATTAAGCATAATGAGCGGTTCTATCTGTTGCTTTACAGCTTTAAA
>CAKZKZ010000673.1 GCA_937124495.1 uncultured Dokdonia sp.
TAATAGCTATGCCAAATTCCTTACTTTTACCCTGTGAAGGTATTTGTTATTTCAAGTGTTTGGGTAGAACCACAATCGTCGGCTGCGGGAAGTCGTATGTTACAATTAATTGATCTGTTTCTTTCTAAAAACTGGAAAGTAACGTATGCTAGTACAGCATCTCCGAGCGAATATGCAATAGATCTCACTCAAAAGGGAATTGAGACCACCACAGTAACACTCAATGATCCTAGTTTTGACGCCTATATACAGGAACTACAACCCGACATTGTGCTGTTTGATCGGTTTATGGTCGAGGAGCAATTTGGTTGGCGAGTCGCCCAACAATGCCCAGACGCATTACGCATCCTAGATACAGAAGATTTACACAGCTTACGCAAAGCGAGACATCAAGCGATTAAAGAAAACCGCCTTTTTTTAGAAAGTGATTTAGTTTCTGATATCGCTAAACGAGAGGTAGCCAGTATCTATAGATGTGATCTCACATTGATGATCTCTGAGTATGAAATGGAGTTACTTCAAAACGTTTTTAAAGTTCCTAAAGCACTCTTGCATTACCTACCCTTTTTACTACCACCTGTATTGGGAGAGTTTGTTCCTTTTGAGGAACGAGCACATTTTATCTCTATCGGTAATTTTTTACACGCCCCCAATTGGGATGCGACCTTACAACTTAAGCAGACGATTTGGCCAGAAATTCGCAAAGCAATTCCAGATGCACAACTCCACGTGTATGGAGGATATCCTTCAGAAAAAGTATTTCAATTGCATAACCCAAAAGAAGGCTTTTATATAAAAGGACGAGCCGAAGATGCTAAAGAAGTCATTTCAAAAGCGAAGGTGTTATTAGCTCCTTTACGTTTTGGCGCAGGTCTCAAAGGAAAATTTATAGATGCGATGCAATGTGGTACGCCGAGTGTCACGACACAGATAGGCGCAGAGGCCATGCAAGGAGCATTTACTTGGGGAGGAACCATTGAAGATGATGTTTCCGCTTTCGCGAAAGCGGCCACAGTTTTATACACCAATGAAAAATTATGGAAGACGGCTCAGGATCACGGTCGTATTCTGATCAATAACCGTTTTCAAAAAGTAGACTTTGAAGATGGCTTTTATGATACGATAGAAAATTACAAAGCAACACTCGTAACTCGAAGACAACAAAATTTCACAGGACAGATGCTACTACATCACACCCTACAAAGCACCAAGTTTATGTCGAAGTGGATTGAGGAGAAGAATAAAGAGAATAAATAAACGGATAGTTTGGTTGTCATCCTGAGCTTGTCGAAGGAATGTTGATAATCAAAAGATTAAAAACTTCGACAGGCTCAGTTTGACAAACTTAAAGTGTTTTTTACTAAATCAACCCTGCTCTCCTCAACAGCGCTTCCGGCTGAGGTTCTTGGCCTCTAAAACGCTTATACAACGTCATAGGATTTTCAGTACCTCCTTTGGATAAGACATGATCTTTAAACTTCTGACCAATCTCTTTATTGAAAATGCCATGTTCTTTAAAATATTCAAATGCATCTGCATCCAGTACTTCTGCCCATTTGTAACTATAATATCCAGAAGAATATCCACCTTGAAAAATATGAGAAAAAGAAGTGCTCATACATGTTTCTGGCGTCTTTGGATATAAACTTGTGTCAGCAAAAGCATCACTTTCAAAAGCTTTTACATCGGTGATTTCAGAAGGATCTTGACCGTGCCAAGCGATATCCATCAGTCCAAAACTGATTTGACGTAATGTCTGCATTCCTTCTTGGAACGTCGCAGAATCTTTTATTTTCTGAACCAATTCCATAGGAATCACTTCGCCAGTTTCATAATGCGTTGCAAATAATTCTAACGCTTCTTTTTCATAACACCAATTCTCCAATACCTGACTCGGAAGCTCTACAAAATCCCAATACACAGACGTTCCCGATAGGCTAGGAAAGGTGGTATTTGCGAGCATCCCGTGTAGTCCGTGTCCAAACTCATGAAAGAGTGTGGTCACTTCATTAAACGTAAGTAATGAAGGTTTACTGGCGGTAGAAGGTGTGAAATTACACACATTAGAAATATGCGGACGTTCATTCACGCCATCTTTCATCATTTGAGATTTAAAAGAAGTCATCCAAGCACCCCCACGTTTTCCTTTACGTGGATGAAAATCGGCATAAAACAATGATATAAAAGTTCCATTTTCATCAAGCACGTTGTACGTTTTCACTTCTTCGTGATAGGTGTCTACATCAAATACTTCTTCAAACTGAAGTCCAAATAGTTTCTCAGCTACTTTAAAAACACCAGCAATGACATTCTCTAATTTGAAATAAGGTTTCAATTGCTCATCATCCAAACTAAATAATTTTTGCTTTAACTTTTCAGAATAATAAGAGCCATCCCATTTTTCTAGTTGTGTTATATTGTCTTCCGCTTTCGCGAAATTTTCTAACTGTGCAAACTCTCTTTTTGCAGCAGGTTTTGCTTTTTCTAGCAAGTTGTTAAGAAATGAAACTACTTTTTCTGGAGTTTCTGCCATACGTTCTTCCAAAACAAAATGAGCATGTGTTTCATACCCAAGGAGATTCGCACGCTCATGCCTTAACTGAACAATCTCTAATACATTTTTTTGATTGTCTTGCTCATTTCCTTGAAAGGCTTTGCTACCAAAAGCAATAGAGAGTTCTTTTCGCAACGCTCTATTGGTTGCATATTTCATAAACGGAATATAGCTTGGGTAATCTAATGTAATAACCCATCCTTCTTTCTTACGTGTACTCGCTTCATTGGCTGCGGCTTCTTTGGCGCTTTCAGGAAGACCATCTATATCACTTTCATCCGTCAGGTGTAATTCGTAGGCATTGGTCTCCGCCAACACATTTTCTCCAAACGTTAATTTTAATTTAGCAAGTGCCGCATCTATTTCTCGTAGTCTTGTTTTCTTATCTTCCGACAAGTTCGCGCCATTACGAGCAAAACTTTTATAGCTTTTATCTAAAAGAGTATTTTCTTCTACAGATAAATTGAGCGTATCTTTTTGGTCATACACGCTTTTAACGCGTGCAAATAATTGCTCATTAAGGGTAATATCATTTCCAAACTCAGAAAGTAACGGAGAAACTTCTTGTGCTATTTTTTGAATTTCTTCGTTGGTCTCTGCACTGTTCAAATTAAAGAACACACTAGAGATGCGATCTAATTGTGCGCCAGAATAATCAAGAGCAACTACGGTATTTTTAAAAGTAGGAGTATCCGTATTATTTGTAATGGCATTTATTTCTTCTCTAGCCATGTTAATGGCTGTTTCAAATGCGGGCTTAAAATGCTCATTTTTAATGCTTGAAAACGGTGCTTCGTTAAAAGAAAGTAAAAGTGGATTGTCTGCTATGTTCATAATGAACGGGTTTAGAATATGATTAAAATGTGTATTTTATCGATGTTTATGTGTATTTAGTCCATAAATTGAATGCGTGCATCAGATTTTAAGGAGTGTTCTAAATGGTATGATATCTTTGACGTGAGTTTTAGTGAGAATTCCCCAATTCAATGTAAAAAACTAGGTTTGATTCTATTTAGGATGGTTAATAAATATTAATTCAATACCAATGTTACATTGATAAAGACCACTCGTAAGAGTGGTCTTTTTTATTTTAGTTTATTGTAGGCTTTTTGCACCTTCAATAACTTTCTGTTTAAGTTCTTCTTTATATGCAATAATACGGTCTTGTATCCCTGCATTTGTTGCTCCCAAAATTTGAGCAGCAAGTATTCCAGCATTTTGAGCTCCATCTAAGGCTACGGTTGCTACAGGAACCCCGCCTGGCATCTGTAAAATAGATAATACAGAATCCCACCCATCTATAGAGTTACGAGATTTTACGGGTACGCCTATCACAGGAAGTGGAGACAAAGAAGCAACCATACCTGGTAAATGTGCAGCACCTCCGGCGCCAGCGATTACCACATTGATTCCTCGTGTGTGTGCATGTTGTCCGTAATCAAAAAGTTTTTCTGGGGTACGATGTGCACTTACAATATCTACTTCTGTAGCAATCCCTAAATGCTCAAGAATATCGATCGCTTTTTGCATAACTGGGAGATCACTTGTGCTCCCCATGATGATTCCTACTTTCATATTATTTTATATCTTTTTTTATTCAGAAATTACTTTAATCATTTTCTTAACGGCTTCGGCTGTTGTTCGTGCAACACTAAGATCTTCATCTACAATCGTAACGTGTCCCATTTTCCGAAACGGTCTTGTTTCTTTTTTACCATAGGTATGGGCTGTTACGCCGTTCATCTCCATGATTTTTTCAATATTTTTATAAAGCACTTGTCCTTGGTGATTTTCTTCACCGACGCGATTCACCATTACAGCAGCAACTTTACTAGCCGTTTTTCCTAATGGAAGATCTAGAATAGCACGTATGTGTT
>CAKZKZ010000674.1 GCA_937124495.1 uncultured Dokdonia sp.
TGATCGTATTTGGTTTTATGGGATTGTAGAGTTTAACAAGGACCTTGAACTACACCTAAAAGGGGAATACACAGAACTATACTCCTGTGGCAAGATGTATTATAATGAAATTAAAGTGGCTATTGAAAAAGATAACGATATTGTTAAATTACCAATTGGCGTATTCATGTGGGATATAGATGCAGTAATTGATGATGCAAATGCAAGAAACTCAACATTCCTGAATATTCTTAAAAGTAAATTTCTAAGAGAATAACGAATTCTTAGAAAGACATTGACCTCCAAAAGCAGTACAAATAGCAGTACAAATGTTTTAAAAAATAAATAACCTCTTGAACATCAAGAGGTTATCATTTTTAAAAGTTGGCCCACTAGGTTTCGAACCTAGACTCTTCTGTACCAAAAACAGATGTGTTAGCCAGTTACACCATGGGCCACTATTTTTTTCAATAGCGAGTGCAAATTTAAACCAAACTTTTAGGTATGCAAACTTATTTTAAAAAAAATTATAATATTTATTTACGTTTAGAAAAAATTAACGCTCAAGTTGGTTGATATCCTTAACTTCGCGACATTGCAAAAAATATCAAAACATGACAGAATTCAACTTTGAGAAGTGGAATAAAATAATAGGGTGGAGCGTATTTGCCATCGCATTACTTGTATACTCACTCACTGTAGAGCCTACAGCAAGCTTCTGGGACGCTGGAGAATACATTTCAACTTCATCTAAATTGGAGATTGGACATCCGCCTGGAGCTCCGTTATATCAGATCTTAGGGGCCTTTGTTTCCATTTTTGCACCAGATAGCACCTATATAGCGCTTGCTGTAAATTATCTTTCATGTTTAACAAGTGCTTTCACCATTCTTTTTATGTTTTGGTCACTCACATTGTTAATCCGTAAATTATTACACATAAATGGAGAAATTATCACAACTACAAAACAATATGCTGTACTAGGAAGTGCTACTGTAGGCGCACTCGCTTTTAGTTTTACAGATAGTTTTTGGTTTAATGCTGTAGAAGCAGAAGTATATGCTCCTGCCGCTTTTATTCTTTCTGTACTCTTTTATTTAGGTCTTCTTTGGGAACGTGACATGCATAAACCGCGTGGTAATAGATGGCTTATTCTTATTGCATTCATTGTAGGCCAATCATTCGGAATCCACTTTATGGGGCTCCTTACCATACCTGCTATCGGATTATTGTACTATTTTAAAAACACAAAAGAAGTTACTGTCAAAAATTTTATTATTGCACTTGTCATAGTGGTTGCAGTACTCTTATTTATCTTCAAATTTTTATTACCCTATACGCTCGCCATCTTCGGACACTTAGAGGTATTCTTTGTCAATACCATGGGACTTCCATTTAACAGTGGGACTATTATCGCAGCATTATTACTCGCAGGACTTTTTTACTACGGGTTTACGCTTTCGCGAAAGCATAACAAGCCTGCTTTAAATACAGTTCTACTTTGTGCTCTTTTTATTTTTATAGGGTTTTCTAGTTGGTTAATGCTACCTATTCGCGCCAATGCAGGAACCACAATTAATGAAAACAATCCAAATAACGCTCGTGAATTATTAGCGTATTATAACCGTGAGCAATATCCAGAAACGAAGCTTTTTTATGGACCCCAATTTACATCTGACTATTCTGGACTAGATCCAGACAATCCATATAAAGATGAAAAGAAAAAATATGAAAAAGATGAGAAGTCTGGCAAATACATTGTCGTAAATGAGTGGCGTGGTGCGGGACAAAATCTTGATGACGCACATAAAGCGTTCTTACCTCGTATGTGGAGTCCTGAACACAATGCCAACTACATGCAGTATACGGGACCTCTGAAATTTAGAATCAAAGCAGAATATGGAGGAAATCCAGAGCTACAAGAAATAGTAACACAATTTAAACTGGATTATTCACAAGGAAAAGTAGATTATGCTGGATACGATGCCTTCTTAAAAAGTGAGATTGGAAACTATCTTGATATAGAAAAACCTGATTTTATAGATAATATATCCTATATGTTTAGCTATCAATTTGGCTATATGTATTGGCGCTATTTTATGTGGAATTTTACAGGACGTCAAAATGATATTCAAGGACAAGGAGACGACTTTAATGGAAATTGGATTAGTGGTATAGACTGGATAGATAATATAGTCTTAGCCCCTCAAGACAATTTACCTTCTGATGTCACAAAAAACAAAGCACGTAACACCTATTATTTTTTACCATTACTCCTTGGGCTATTAGGTTTATTATTTCACGTAAGTAAAGACTGGAAAAACTTTGTTGTACTTCTTGTATTTTTCTTATTTACAGGTCTTGCGCTTAAAGTATACCTTAATGAGCGTCCTTTTGAACCTAGAGAACGTGATTATGCACTTGTAGGCTCCTTTTATGTCTTTGCTATATGGATTGGTTTTGGAGCTTATGCATTGTTTGATATGCTCAAAGATTTTATAAAGCCTAAAGCGGCACTCCCTGTTGCCATGGTGATCTGTTTATTTGCGGCTCCTGTATTATTAGCTAAAGAAAACTGGGATGACCATGATCGTTCTGGACGTAAAACAGCATTATCAATGGCTCGGAAATATCTGGACTCAGTAGATGAAAATGCTATTTTATTTACCATAGGTGATAACGATACATTTGCCCTTTGGTATGTTCAAGAAATTGAAGGATATCGTACTGATGTACGTGTCGTCAATACGAGTCTTATTAACACAGATTGGTATATGGATCAAATGAAGCGTAAAGCTTTTAAAAGTGATCCAGTACCTAGCACATTGACTCATGAAAAGTATCGTTATGGTACTCGTGATGCACTCTTTTACGCTCCAATTAAAGAAGTAGATGATATTACCCCTATTAACACATGGTTAAACTGGATTGCCAGTGATGATCCAAGAACGAAAGAAGAGCTCAGGAATGGCAAAATGGTTAATACATTCCCTAGTAAGAAAATAAGACTCCCTGTAAATAAAGAAACAGCACTTGAAAACAATATTATCCCTGCAAAAGACGCAGATCTTGTAGTGCCATATATAGACATCGAACTATCGAGTGATATCTTATACAAGAATAGACTCTTGATGATGGATATTCTTGCTACCAATAACTGGAAGCGTCCTATTTATTTTACAGGAGGTAGTTTTGGAGATGATGATTACCTATGGATGAAAGATTATTTACAATTGGATGGTGTTTGTTTTAAACTGATTCCTATCTACACCCCAGTAGACAAACGCAACCCTTATGATATGGGACGCATAGATACTGAGAAGTCTTATAAAATCATTAAAGACTGGTATTGGGGAAACAGTGGTGATCCAGAAATGTATCACGACCGTGAGACACGATCTAATGCGATTACATATCGTGGTAACATAGCACGTGTTGTTGAACAACTTATCATAGAGAATCAGCCAGAGAAAGCTAAAGAACTTATGGATTTGGCCATGGAGAAAATGCCTGTAGATATCTTTGAGTTTTATACATTGTTAGAGCCTTACGTAAGTGGCTACTATGAAGTAGGAGAAACGCAAAAAGCAAGAGATCTTTGGGAGCAACTAGCTACAAAATATCAAGAACAGCTTACTTATTTCAGTGGACTTTCTGAAAATAGACAATATGAATATGCTGAAGAAATTATCACCAATATAGAAAAATATAGAAGCCTTATTGACTTGCTCGTGATGAATCAAGATGAAGAAATGGTAGAACAGAAAGCAAAGGAATTTAATGATTACTTGCGCTTATTTTCTTTCTTCTATGATGATGAAGAAGAACCTTTAGAAACAGATAGTATAGAAACGCTGTTTGGAAATGAGTCTATTCCTATACCTTCTGACTCAACAGAAATCGACAGTCTTCAATAAATCGACATGGGTCTTTTTATCCCACTTCCTATACGGGTGCCTTCATTTATAAAATGGATGCACCCGTCTTGGCATATATGGGACATCCCTTCTCAAGACAAAGTATTATATCTCACCTTTGATGACGGACCCATTCCTGAAGTCACTGAGTGGGTTTTAGACACTCTTAAAAAGAAAGGAATCAAAGCCACTTTTTTTTGTATTGGTGATAATGTAAAAAAGTATCCACATATTTTTAAGCAAATCACACGCGACGAACATAGCGTTGGTAATCATACTCAACATCACCTTAAAGGTTGGAAACATACCAAAGAAGCGTATATTTCTAATGTAGTCCTTGCTGAAAAAACAATGACGCATGTTTTACAAAAGAAACAAAAAGAAGCACCGCATTTCCCTCTTTTCAGACCTCCCTACGGAAAAATAAAAAGAACACAAGCAAAACAACTTCGTGAAAAAGGATATGAGATTATTATGTACCGTACAGTTGCCTATGATTGGGACGCTTCGGTTACACCACAGCAATGTGTAAACA
>CAKZKZ010000675.1 GCA_937124495.1 uncultured Dokdonia sp.
TAAAGATGGAAATCCTTTTTTATCTTTGATCTCTCCAGAAGAATGTAACTGGGATTTTGTAGGTACATTTCATCTCAATACAGATAAAGTGTGGTTAAAAATTGATAAAAAAGAAAAAGAATATGAGTAATCCAACGATGGAAGTAGCCACTTTTGGTGGAGGTTGTTTTTGGTGTGTAGAAGCTGTGATACAGCGATTAAAAGGTGTAGAAAAAGTAGTATCTGGATATGCTGGAGGCAATGCCCCAGGAAAACCAACATATAGAGAGATTTGCTCAGGACTTACTGGGCATGCAGAGGTGATCCAGGTGACATATGATCCTGCTGTTGTTGATTATGTGTCCATACTTACCGTATTTATGACGACACATGATCCTACGACTTTAAATCGTCAAGGAGCAGATAGAGGTACACAGTATAGATCTGTTATATTTTATCACAATGAGATTCAAAAATCACAAGCTGCTGAAGTACTAAAAGTTGTACAGGAATATTATGATGATCCGATTGTAACAGAACTTTCAACGTTGCCTATATTTTATGAGGCAGAAGGCGATCATCAAGATTATTATAATAGCAACCGTGAGGGAAGGTATTGTCTTGCTGTGATTGATCCAAAAGTGAATAAGTTACGAGCATTGTATTCACATTTATTAAAATAAAATAAGAGTATATTCTATTGTTAAAAAACAAAACCCATACTGAACTCAGTATGGGTTTTGCTTTTTAGACAGGTATTCTATCTTACTTTGTAGGTTCTAGAATAAGAGTTACTTTATTAAAATCTGCGGCACTATTAATTACGGTTCTATACTCTTCGTATAAGGCAACAGGAAGAATATTCTCATCATATATCTCATTGGCAGTAATCGTGATTTTATTGCCTTCTTTTGTATATGAAGAAATAAAATTCATAATATCTTTCCCTTCTTTTTCATACCGGTTAGAGATATTAATATCATCCAGATTAGCAATCGTATATCCTTCTGGAATGGTTATTTCTATAGTCCGTAAATATGTTTTTCTAAATAAATTTTCTACAGGTAATTGACGTTTTTTCTCTTGATACATTTCTACTTGAGGCCCTATAAGTTCTCCAAGTTTGAATAGATATTTTGGACCAGCTTTATCCGTAAAAGCGCTACTTGAAATAGCCGCTGTAATACGTAATGGTTTTATTCCAAAATTTTCTGCCGCTTCATTAAATACTTCTTTAGAATCTATAGTAATATCATCTCCCATTCTTTTAATAAATTCTTCATAAAACTCTTCTTTGTTTTCATCATTCACAAGATTCATAAATGGATGAATAAAGGAAGCATTATAACCGCTTATAGCATGATCAAAATCGATATTTACTTCGGTGAGGTCTTCTGGGTCAAAAGTGATTTTATAAATCATCTCGTCTAGTGATGCAGCGGCATCTGGAGACTCTATATATTTTATTTTACCAACACCAGAACTCAGTTCTCCTAATCTTACTTCTTTTACAAAAAGCCCATAGGTGTCTGTAAATTCAAAAGGCGGAAATCCGTATCTATTTTCTTGCTTTCCTGGAGCGATGTATTTTTTTGTGGTAGGAAAATATAATAGATACTCTTGAAGAAAGCTTAATGCTTCTATTTCTGGATCAAATTTCATTTCTGATCGATCACAGGTAAGAACAATTTCAAAAGGAATGCTTAATTCTTTTAATGCATTTGCAAATAGACGAATGGCTCCCGTTTCGTCTGCCGCTTTGTTTTCTAATACAAAACCAACATCAGAAAGTTGCTCTCCACCTGTATTTGTAATATAGATGTTGTTTTTGATATGGTTTTCAAGGGTTCTTATTTTGGAAGCATCATCTCCGTTAAGATCTATACCTGCTTCTTTAATGAACTCCTTCACTTTTGAAAGTTCATCTTTCTTTAATTCAGAAGAGATAAAATTGTGTACATTTTTTGAGATATCACTATACGAACTAAAATTACGTGCGCCTGTGGCTTTATTACTATCTAATTTATAGATAATAGCTTGTTTCATGGCTTGAACAGCAGATAGTTCTTCTGGTTCTAATTCTGGAAGGTCATAGTTTTGTACAATTAAATGTTGTTTTCCTTCGATTCCTGTATCTTCTGCGGCTTCTTTATTGCTATTTATAGGATATATTTTAAAGACTAGATTTTCTGGGGCATATAGTTCAAATTTTGAATCTTTAATTTTATAATTCTCTTGAAGTCTAAGATATTGCCCTTTATATTTTGCTGCCTTTTTAATGATGTATAAGTATTCTATAAAACCACCTTTTTCAATCCCTTCTAAGGCATAATATTTTATAGTTCTATTGGTTGTCTCGTCTGTTGCCGTAAATATCTTAGAATCATCTAGCTCTTGTACCGTTCCATTTGCAGTAACGACACGGGCTTGACTACGTAATAATTCTGAATCTGACCTGTACGGAAGATAGATTCTATTAAATTGCTCTATTCTATCATCAGCATTGAGCCATAGTACTTTGTGAATGATATCAAACTGATAAAATTCGTTTTCATTTTCAAACCCAAATTCTGCGATGGTATAATCTTTTAGAGCAACCATGTCCAGCCCTTTGTCTTCTTCTGCTATTGTATATGTTGGATTCTGTTCCCAATTATACGATGTATGTACCAGTTCCTGTGCTGTGGATAGTACAGAAAAGGCAAAGGCAATTATGAGTACAATATGTTTTTTCATCTATTTTAATTTTTTTATTTAAGAACCACCACTTCTTTAAAAGCTTTGTTTATTTTCTTAAGTGATTTTCTAAAAGCTTCATGTGTTTCTTTAGCAAGGATCAATTTTTTTGTTTTGTATGTGTGTTTATAGGTGATTTTATTTCCTTCTTTTTTGTAGGTAATAGAAGCACTCATAAAATCATTATCTATCATAACATCTTCCGGAAGATAAGACACTTCTTTGCCTTCTGGAATTTCAAAAACAACAGTGATGCCATCTTCAGATCTATATCTATACTCTATGTCTGTTTTTCTATCCTTTTTTATTTTATAGGCATTGATCGCTGTTTTATATAGATTGAGATTGATAAAGACCTCCTGATTTAAGGATTGTGCATAGTCCTTAATAGTGAAATTATAATCTACCTGAAAAGGATCTTTGTAGCTGTATTTATTCTTTTCTTCAAAGTTTTCTACTAAAAAACGATTACTACCCTTACGTAAGAAACTATTGTAATAGGCTAATAGCTTTTCTTGTGTATCTCTACTCTCTATAGAATTAAATAGGTTAGATTTTTGATACCCTGTTAGCGATAGTGTTCCGTTTCCTTTTATAGAATTACCATCTAATGTAATTGTTACCACATCGTCATATACATTCTGATCAGCTTCTACAACAGGCACTTTTACGATTTTATAATCGCCTTCACCATTTTCTATAAGGGCTTCTTTTCCTTGTATAAAAGAAGAGGGAATTTCTAACGGCAAATACCTTCCTGTAGCGTCAAGGAAATAGGTTTCTCCTCCATTTTCATACGTTAAAATCATGTGGTTATCTGCGGCTGGAGTAGGCATATCTGTATAACTATACGGAATACTTCGTGTTCCTAACCAAGTCAAACTCCCTTTAATGTTTGCAATTTTGAACATTTCTTTAAGAATACTAGAATTGTCTTTACAGTCACCAAATTTCTTTTGGAAAACAGCATTTGCATCTCTAGGTATAAATCCTCCTAATGCATATTCAAAATC
>CAKZKZ010000676.1 GCA_937124495.1 uncultured Dokdonia sp.
GAGAAGAAAGGTATTTTAATTTTCTCAAAGATTTTTTTGATGATATTGCTTCTGCTATACAGAGGAGTCAAGGAGAAGTTTATCAATATGTAGGCGACGAGGTTGTTGTTTCTTGGAAGATGAAAAACGGACTCCGAAAAGGAAATGCCTTACGATGCTTTTATAGAATGCGTGATGCTATTACAAAACGAGAAGCTCATTATATGAAAGTGTATGGCTATGTGCCTACGTTTAAAGTGGGATTGCATTACGGCTCTGTAATGGTAGGAGAGTTAGGAAAGATTAAACGAGATATTGCTTTTTCTGGAGATGTACTCAATACAACAGCACGTATTCAAGCATGCTGTAATGAAAATCAAGTAGATATCCTCACCTCAAGTGAATTTGCTGATATCTTATATCAATTACCAGAAGGGATTAAAAAAGAAACGATAGGAAAAGTACAATTACGCGGAAAATCTGAAGAGATCACACTTGTGACTTATAGAGAGTAATTTATTTAAAAAATCTACTAGATTTAGCTAGCTCAATTACATATATAAACGCAAAGTCACTTTTATCTTGTGTAGATAGTATATTATTATAAAAACTTACTATAGGTATCATACCATAAGAACTCAGAATTACCAGCTTCTTTTGATTAATTTCTAGGTGATTAAATCATTATTAATAACAGAATTCACTTTTGTCTAAATTCATGAATTCTAGTAGCTATTTGAAATTTTTAAGTTAATCATCTTGTTTTTAGGTAATTGTGATTTGTATTTTTGAAGTGTCCGGACAATAGATAAAATAATTATAATCACAATAATAGGATTCTTTTTAATCTAATTTTTTGAGAAGCATTCCTATTTATTCTAAAAAACTTAAAAATGAAAATTCAACATTTTAATTGCAAATTCTTTGCTATTGTATTTTTCATGAGTGCTTTCACATTCTCTTGTCAAAGCGATCTAGAAGAGACACAAGAAGAAATCGTTTCAGCAGACTTAGTTACTAATACAACTAGAAATACAAATCTAGAAGATAGATTTCAATACTTTCATCGAGGTAACTCTAGAGACAACATCTATACTTCTCATAGTGAGTCAGGTATAGGGAGTTGGTCTTCTAATACTCGAATAAATGGGTTAGGGCTTACAAAATCAACTGTAAAGGCAACTCAGTTTGGTAGTGAAATTGCAGTTGCTTACGTGGGAAGAAGAAATACAAAGAAGATCTATTATGGACTTTCTAGTGATGGGGATAGTTTTGGTCCAGAACGAGTTGTCCCTGGAGCTCAAACGAGCGGAACTTTTAGTATGATAGAATTTGATGATGATCTTTTTGTATACCATAGAGGGAGAACTTCAGGAAATTCAAGAATGTTTTATAGTGCGTTAGATGGGGCGAATAACACATGGTCCCAAAATAGCGAATTAGCAAATTCACCAATATATAATGATTTTGATTTTGTAGTAGCAAATGGCCTATTATTCATGGTTGTTATTAATTCTAGTCGAATTATTGTAAAAACGAGTACTAATGGCGTTAATTTTAATAATCTAACTTCTCAACTTTTTCAATTACCTACAGGAACAGGGTTTCCTACCTCTCTTTCTATAACTCAAAATCCATATACTAATTCTGGTACTATTGATTACCATGTAGTAATAGGTACTAGTACAGGTCATGTTTTAACTACTGTTACATCAAATTTTACAACTTTTTCACCTGTAACAAAAATTAGAATTAATAATAGTGATGTAAAGTCTGCTCATGATGTTTCTATAGCATCAAATGGAAGTAGACTTGTTATTGCGTATGAGAAAGAGTCAGGTAATAGTATACGTTATGCATATAGTAATGATGGTAATAATTGGATAGGAAATATCAATGCAAGAGGCGGAACATCACGTTCTGGTGTTGATATTATTTATACAGAATAAAAAATAAGAAACAACGGCTACCATTCTTGGATTATATATAATCCAAGAATGGTATTATTTTATAGCGTCTCTACTTCCATAAATTGAGCTTCATAAAGAGCCAAGTAATGACCACCTTTATTTTTAAGGAGCTCTTTATGCGTTCCTTTTTCGACTACTTTTCCTTTATCCATTACCATAATGAGATCTGCTTTCTTCATGGTCGCAAGACGGTGTGCAATCACAATAGACGTTCGCCCTTTTGTGATTTTACCAATCGCTTTTTGGATAAGCTGTTCACTATGTGAATCTACAGAAGAGGTCGCTTCATCTAATACTAAAATAGACGGATTGCTCACATACGCTCGTAAAAAGGCAATAAGCTGTCGCTGTCCGCTAGATAGCATAGCGCCTCGTTCTTTTACATTATAATGATACCCATCTGGAAGACTAGAAATAAATTTATGAACCCCAATCTCTTTTGCTGACGCAATTACAGTCTCTTCGGAGATAGAAGGATCATTTAGCGTAATATTATTAAGAATAGAATCTGCAAACAAGAACACATCTTGAAGTACAACGGCTATTTCTTTTCTTAATTGGTTTAATTTGATGTCAGCGATGGAGGTACCATCTATCGTAATATGGCCACTATCAATCTCGTAAAAACGACTTAATAAATTAATAATGGTAGATTTTCCTGCTCCTGTAGATCCTACAATCGCAATTGTTTGCCCAGGCTCTGCTGTAAAAGAAACTCCTTTTAACACTTCCTCATCAGAAACATAACTAAAACGCACGTTGTCAAATGTGATTTTACCACGTACATCTGCAAGTTCTTTTGTTCCTGTGTCTTTAATTTGAGAATCTGTATCTAGAATACCAAAGACACGATTTGCAGCAACCATCCCCATTTGGAGAGTATTAAACTTATCCGCTATTTGGCGTAGCGGTGTAAATAACATTTGGATATAGCTTATAAATGCTGTGATCACTCCTAATGTAATCGCTTCAGATTCTGCTATATGCATTCCTCCATACCACACAACCAATCCTATAGTGATAGACGTACACATCTCAGCAATAGGGAAAAAGATAGAATTATACCACACGGTTTTATTCCACCCATCCATGTGTTTTTTATTAATCGCTCCAAACTTTTTATGTTCTATAGCTTCACGGTTAAAAATCTGTACAATTTTCATACCTGTGACACGCTCTTGAACAAATGTATTTAGATTAGATACCTGTGTACGTACCTCTTCAAAAGCAACTTTCATAGCACGTTGAAAGACTCTGGTGGCATATAATATAATGGGAAAAACAGCAAGCACAATAAGAGTAAGTTGCCAACTTTCCCAAAACATAAATCCTAAAACAACTCCCATTTTTAGTAAATCAGCGATGATCATAAACAGTCCTTGACTAAAAATACTAGAAATGGTCTCTATGTCACCTACGGCACGTGTGACTAATCTCCCTACCGCAGAGGTATCATAATATTGCATCTTAAACTGAAGCATATGCTTAAACAGTTTTACACGGATGTCACGTATGACTTGTTGTCCTATCCAATTAGAAAAATAGATGAAAAGTAGTTGAAAAATGACCTGCCCTATAAGTACTAAACCCATCAATGTGATAAAGTAAATAAGGCTTTCAGGGTTTTTTTGATTAATTCCAATATCGATAGCATCCTTCATAAAGTAAGGACGTAATGCCGCAAATACAGAAAGAAGGATAGCACTGATCGCAGCTACATACAATTGCCATTTATAAGGTATTGCAAATCGCAATAATCTCTTAAAGAGTTTTGTGTCAAATGCTTTTCCTTTAGTATCTGCCATTAATCTATAAATATATGTTTAGGATACCCAATATCGGTTAGGTATAATCCATGTGCTGGAGCAGATGCGCCAGCGAGACTTCTATTTTTACCTTTAATCACTTCGTGCATCCAAGAAACAGGTTTTTTTCCTTGTCCTATTTCTATTAATGTACCTACGATGGCACGCACCATATTACGTAAAAAACGATTTGCTGTAATCGTAAAATGGTATTCGTTATCTATAAGTGACCATTTGGCTTCTTTTATATCACAAAGATAGGTGTTGACATCTGTTTTTGACTTGCTAAAGCATTCAAAATCTGAATAGGTTAACAAGATAGCAGCTGCCTCTTGCATCCGTTGTAGATCCAACGGAATTTTATAATAAAATGCACGCTCTTGAGTGAACGGATTTTTGACTGTATTTATTTTGTAAATATAGGACCTATATGTGGCATCAAAACGGGCATGTGCTTCAGGTATTGCAGGAATTATCTTTAGGATCGCAATGTCTGATGGTAAGAGATTATTGAGTTTATATGTGAGTTTTGTTAATTCCGCTTTCGCGAAATGGTATGTTGAGCTTGTCGAAGTAGCGTTTTCATTTCCATTTTCATCGGTATGTACAATATCTACATGCGCATACATCATATAAGCATGTACACCTGTATCTGTTCTTCCTGCGCCCATAATCGTGGTAGGTGTTCGCAATATGGTAGACAGCGCTTCTTCAATAGTTTGTTGTACTGTGACAGCATTGGGCTGGCGTTGCCACCCATGATATGAAGTTCCATTATAAGATAGTTGTATGAAATACCGCAAAGTGTCTTATTTTTGAGCAAATATACGCTTTCAAGGAGCAATTGCGACGCAGAAGTTTATACTGAGCAAAGCCGAAGTACGAAAGCGTATAAAAAACAATTCATGCGGTTGTTTTTTTGAACGTATAACCGATGACATTTAATAAGCCTTTTAAAAAAAGGAAATACAACCATCTTTTGAAAAAAATACTTCTTCTAAGCGATACTCATAGTTATATAGATGATCATATCTTAACACATGCACAGCAAGCAGATGAGATCTGGCATGCAGGTGATATTGGGGATTTAAAAGTCACAGATGCCCTTAAAAAGATTAAGCCGTTACGTGCTGTTTTTGGGAATATAGATGATACAGATGCACGTCAAGAATTTCCGTTGAATAATCGTTTTGTATGTGAAGGCGTCGATGTTTGGATTACGCATATTGGAGGTTATCCGGGGCGATATTCTCCCGCGATACGTGATGAAATAAGAGCCAATCCTCCTAAATTATTTATATGCGGTCATAGTCATATTTTAAAAGTAATGCCTGATAAAAAATTAAACCTCCTCCACATGAACCCAGGTGCGATCGGAAAGCACGGATTCCATCAAGTACGTACGATGCTGCGTTTTACCATTGATGCTGGAAAGATTGATAACCTTGAAGTGATTCAGGTAGATCGATGATTGTAACTACTATTTCCAGATGTTTTACATCTAGAAATAGTAGTAGAATATATTTTAAAAGATATTACCCTCTTCTTCGTTCTAATAGAATCATCATCATTAAACTCAGCATCACTCTATCATCATCGTCAGTGTCCAGTTCACCTAATTTTGAAAGCTCGAAATTTCTACCAAAAAAAGAAGCTTGTTTCTTTAGTCTGATAATTTGTTTTCCATTCATGTCTTCTACGATATAAGAAGGGTTAAATAAATAACCCGTAAACATTCCAAGAATAGGAATTTCGCCTAATAAAGAGTCCAGTACTTTCACCCATGCATTTTCTTCACTGATAGCATATTGTTGTTTCTCATTCTCGTCAATGATTTGATATTGTGCTTTCCAAATAGATCTCCACCCTTTACGTACTACCTTTCCAAAACTTTTAGCGTTTCCTTCTTCATAAAAAGAATATGCAGTAGAAAAGTCCAACCATTTATCTGCTTTGATTCTATAATTTACTTTAGTCTTTGATTCATCACTAAAAATCTGAATATCCTCTTTGAGTTTAAACATTTTTTGACGCACATACGCGATGACCTTTCCACTGGCGTCGGTGGCTTTAAACTCTTTAGCAAGCGTCGATCTTTTAGACTCGAAATTAACTGGAAATTGAATGTTTTGCATGGTTTTTAGTTAGAATGAATACTATGTAGCCTTTTCACTACTTTTAGGATAAGCAATGTAATAAAGTAAAATGAATATTGATTCTAATACTATTTGCAATTTGAAAAAATCTAAGTGAAGTTTATCTTTTTAAGAGTAAATATTAATCGTTTATTTTAGTTTGTTCTCATACGTACGTATGATTTTCCAAACATCTTTGATATAAGGAACTACAATATCATCTTTGTAATCAATATCTGTATTGATCATGAGTATCTTGCCAATCTTGGTTTCTGGATTGAAATACATCATGGCAAGTGAGCCTAAATCTGACCCATTATGACCAATCAAAAGATCTGTAGTACCTATGAAATTATTGTTATACTCAACAAAAGTACCGTGATTGATTCTACCACTTTTATTGATGTTTGAATCAAAGTGCTTTTTAAAGAATTCTTTGTAGCTCTTAGAAGAAAGCAATGTGCCGTGTCCTTGATATCCTTTCATAAGTTCAGAAAGGAACTTGCTTAGATCTTCACTCGATGTAAATAAGCCACCATTAGCGTATATGATACAGGTGTAATCTGCAATTTTTTGCCCTTTAAAAAGATAGAATTTAGAACGTTTTGAGTCATCTATATCTTTAATTGCCCATCCCGAAGTTTCCATTTGCAACGGATTTAGAATATACTTCTGCGTAAAATCTTTATACAGCATACCTGTTGCTTGCTGAATAACCAATGCGCATAAGTCTGCGCCAAAATTAGAATACTCAAATGTGCTTCCAGGGATATTTTCTGAAAACATATCAGATGTATATAAAGTGCCTTCTTTAGAAAAATTTGCTTTCAAGAAATCTAAAAGTGAAATCCTTTTATCTGGCTTTTGCAAATGAGTAAATGGTGCTTCATCTTTTGCTATAGTATCATTTTCAAGACTAAAACCTTTTAGATAACTTTCTTCATAATCGTGTATAGAGGAGGTATGCGTAGCAAGTTGTCTAATGGTAAGCGGTGTGTCTGGATGATTTGGATTTGTAACTTCAAAAGGAAGATACTTATTGATAGGGTCATCTATGTTTAGTTTTCCTAATTCTTGCGCTTTAAATAGAGAAATGCCGATCAGTGTCTTTGAGATAGATCCTATATTCTGAATAGTATTTGTTTGATATGCTTTATTGTTTTTTGAATCGGCGTGTCCAAAACCTTTATTATATAGAACGTTATCCTCATCTATAATGGCTACAGAAAAACCAACCAATTCACCTTCTTTATTTGCATTTTGTAAAGCAGTGGTTAATGAATCTTTTACAATAGAAAAATCTTTTGTAGAATCTGGAGGGGTTTCACTTTTTTGTTGGCAAGCAACGGTCACAAATAAAAAGCAAAGAATAAAAATAGATGGTTTCATGATGAATGGTTTCACATAGAGACCATTCTTTTTTGCAATTGTTACTTTTTGTAGAAAATAATGCTATGTACGCTTTCGCGAAAGCGTTAAAAAGATCAAAGAGATGTAAAAGCTAGATAGATGGTAATAGCTACTCCAATGATAAATGCAGCGATATTATATAGTATTAATACACTGCGTTGAATGTTATATTTAGTAAGACTGATTTTCTTTGTATTCATTATAATCACGATGAATACAATCAATGTTATAATGCCCATAACACTTAAAATGATTATGTAATCATTATAATCATCATGTAAAATAAAAGAGAATAGGATATTAGTAAGTACAAAGTAGAAATATGAAGTAATGAGAATCCAACCTACTTTTTTCTTTATGAAAATTCCAATCGTAGGAATTAATAAAATGAGTGCTGGACGGAAATACCCGTGTGAGATACTAGTGTCATAAATAGAAGAAATTCCATGATAATCTCCAGTAAAATCAAAATAATCCTGTAAATTAATAATTCCTATAATCAAGAAAGTGATTAACAAAATAATAATTAGTAGCTGAATAGCTAGTAATGCATAATTAGTATTTGCAGGTAGTATTTTCATATAATGATTATGTTATTGCTTCATCAACCACTCTTTAAATTCGTAAAAATTAGTAGGATGCACACCATGTCCTACAGGAAATTCATTTAAGGTGCTTTCTATGCCTAGGTTGCTAAGGTAGCCCGGTGTTTGACGTGCAGCATCAATAGGAATCACTTGATCTACCGTACCATGAGAGTTATAGATATTCAGATGCGCATAGGAAGCTGCCGACTGAAGATTGATAATCTCTTCATTGATATAGCCACTGAGTCCAATCACATTTTTTACTTTCTCTGGATAGCTTAATGCAACAGCATAACTTAAAATAGTGCCTTGACTAAATCCAAGGAGTGTCACATTAAAAGGATCGAGGTCATATGCTGCTACAGCTTCTGTAATAAAAGTAGCAATCAAGTCTCTAGATACGATAGCTGCTTCATTGTCTGATGTTTTTACACCTGCATGATCTATCGTAATCGCATACCAAGCATTGCCATACGGTTGCATAGGAATAGGTGCTCTAGCAGAGATGATACAATAGTTTTCTGGGAGTTCTGGAGCAAAGCTAAAAAGATCGTTTTCATCACTTCCATAGCCGTGTAATAAAAGGATTAAAGGGGCTTTACCTTCTGTTGTTTTGGTGGGTTTCTGGATGATATGTTCTAAGGAAAGTGATTTCATAGTATGAGAATGTATTGATGCTAAAAAGATGTCGCAAAACGCAACATCTTTCCTAAAGTTTTAAGGCATAAAAATAACAAGAATTAAATGCTTTTAAACCAATCTTGGAAATATTTTCCTAAGATAGGAATCTCTTGTTTTTCACCTCTTACAGCAATTATAAGCCCTATAAGCCAAAATACTCCAAGGATAGTGAAAAGAACATTTGTGAGCAGTGTTAAGAGTCCAGTCCAACTAAGTAGTGTAATGACAGTAGATAAAAGCGATATTCCTATCATATTACGTATATGATATGTACCTAAGTCACTTCTTTTAGAGTTATTTATCAGAGCAGCTATGATAAGTCCAATAAAAGTTAGATAAGCAATAATTGCAATTGTTTTTCCGTCAGAAGTAGATGCTGTCATAAATTATATGTTAGTTTATTTACTAAGACGCAAGAAACTTGATAACGTTACTTTTTATGCTAAGTAATTTTGTATAACTACTTCCCTGCAAACGTTTTCTGGTAAAACTCACCTACCAAAGGAATAGGGCGGGTGTGTCCTTGAAAGGCAGAGATGATTCCGTAGAGCCATAACACAAAGAAAAGGATGAAAAAACCAATAGATGCAGACGGGATATCGAGCATACTCAATGGGATCATAATTAAGAAATAACTTAATGTAAGTCCTAAAGATTGTCTAATATGAAAAGCAGCAAAAGGGTTTTTAGATTCGCTATTCATAAAATAAGCAATGATCAATCCGACAAAAGTAATATAACTGAATGCCGCAGCTGTTTTTCCGTCAAAGATGGTATTTTCGTCCATGTTATTTACGTGCTAATTTTTGATTTGCAATAATTCCGAAGACGTTTCCTTTGAGCTTTGCTCCTAGAAAACATGCGTTTTTAGATGTTGATAGGATATCATTTTCGCTAAATACGCAACTTCCTTTTGTGGTAAATAATGTTAGGTTGGCTTCTGTATCTTCTTCGATAGGAAAAGATGTTTGTGTAAAACGCTCACGGCCATTTGTTAAAAGTTGAATGGCTTTTTTCTCGCTAACCAACGTGAGTAATGCACCAAAAGTAGCTTCTTGCGAGATGGTACCAAAAGCCGCATTATCAAATTCTACTTGCTTTCGTTCTATGTCTAATGGATTATGATCACTGGTCACCATATCGATGGTTCCGTCTTTAATACCTGCAATCAATGCATCTACATCTTCTTGCGCTCTTAAAGGTGGTAATACCTTAAAGTTAGTATTAAACTCTTCTAGGACGCTGTCAGTAAAGAATAGATTTTGGATCGCAACACTACAACTAACGTCTAGTCCTTTGTTTTTTGCTTCTTTGATCAATGCTACAGAGGCTGCGGTAGAAATCGTAGGGATGTGTAATCTTCCTCCCGAATATTCTAGAATGTGAAGATCTCTTGCGATGTGTAAACTTTCGGCAATGGCTGGAATTCCTTTTAAACCGATACGCGTACTAGTAATCCCTTCATTCATCTTTCCTGTACCTGCGATCTTATTTTCCTGAGGAAATGAAAGGACAAGTCCGTTAAAACCTTGTGTGTATTGTAATGCAATCTTTAAAAGATTTGGATTGCTAATCGCACGTTGGTAATCTCCAAAAGCGATTGCGCCCGATTGTTGCATATCGTATAACTCAGCGAGATCCACACTTTCACTATTTCGCGTAAGCGCACCCATAGGAAAGATACTTGCAGCATGTCCTTCGCCCATTTTTGAAACAAAGGTGATATCGGCACTCGTATCTAAAATGGGGAAAGTATTCGGATTCATAGCGATGCCCGTAAAACCACTTTTTGCAGCGACCGTAAGACCGTTTGCAATGGTTTCGCGCTCTTCGTATCCTGGTTGTCCTATACTCACACTACTGTCAAACCAACCTTGCGACACATATAGATTTTCTTCTTGTATCAGTTGCTCGCCTTTTTCTTGAGATAAATTCTGACCAATGAGTCTGATCTTTCCATATTTAATACGAATGTCGACGGTGGTACCGTGATGCGAACTTTTACTATCAATAATGGTGGCCGCTTTTATAAGTGCGTTCATTTAAAGAATTTTAAGATAAGCATTTCTAATACTAGGAATAATAATGCCAATCTAACAAACCATTTCCAAAGCGATTGAATACTATTTGCTTCTTTAAGCGTGTCAAATAATGTAGCTACAGAAGAAGTGTAACTCACACCATCTGTGGCTTGTAAATTTTGATACCGTAAGACGCTCTCGTCTCTATTGTAGTTATAACTTATTTGCTGTAGAATACTAGCCTTGTTTAAAACGTTATAAACTCCTGCATTTGCGGGTTGCTCTTGTGTGGTAATGGTGACTTTATTACCAAAGGCACGTTGCAACGGAATTTGTGTTTTATCGGGTGTGTCTACACTTGCTAATGCTAAAATCCCATCTTCTTGCCCCACTGCAGGAATATCATAGGTATTAGGAACTCCATTTGTGTGATGTAGGGTCGGTAAGGA
>CAKZKZ010000677.1 GCA_937124495.1 uncultured Dokdonia sp.
TGTAATTACCATTATAGTTATGCTCTTTGATGGCAGCTGTAAACCAATCTTTTGCTCTGCTTATATTATCAGAAATTTGAGGGAGGTAAGTAAATTTTAAGGGCGCTCCATATTCTTCTATGAGTGCCATTAAGTTGATTTCGTGAAAGTTTAGTTCGTTATTGTTTACAGTGAACTCTTCCTGCGGAAAATCAAAAGTTTGGTCAATTAAATCGACGTATTTTGTTTTCATTGTATGTAAATATAAAATTAGAAAATGTAATTTTTGCTAGATATAGCAAAGACAGCAGTATTTCTAATAATTCAGATACGGAAAATAAAAATAGTGGAAGGCACAAAAAGATTTTGCTCCAATCGAAGTATTGTAATAAGTGTTTCAGAAGTCAGCCTGATAATTCGGGTCTCTATCCCTAGAGCAGCTTTCGAAGTAGACTTCTTTATCCTTCTAAGCCCGAATATGAAAAAAGATTTCATCGTAATTATGGCAATGCGTTCTAATTAGAGAACTCATTATGTAACAAACATAATAAAAAAAGTAAAGTGATATTACATTTGATAAAATAATAACAAGAATCTTCATGCAGAACTTTGCTCTTTACCTGCATAATACCACTAAGAGTATTTTACATAAGTTAAATTTGCTGTCAGGTTCTTGTTTTTCAAAGAGAAATACTGAAATGGAACGTCTGTAGGGATAAATAACAGTAGTATATGAAAATACTAACTCATGGAATACTCTCTCATAAACCCTTCAATTTCAGTTAAATCATTAATTAAAAAGTTTGAACTCTCGGTACTCGGGGTCACGAATAAACACAAAATGCACACGTCAAATCAAGCTTGCTTGAATTTGTTAGTGTGCATTTTGTGTTTTCAAAGCGGAGCTTTGAGGGATGACCGAGCGTAGCGAGGTAATCCTAATTCATATATAATCAAGCTAACTTGGGATTATTTTTTAGTGGTTTTCTTTTATCAAAACGGAGTTTTGAAGGAAGGGCTTTAGCCAACTTCTTTGCGGTCAATATAGTAGGGGGGATTATCAGTAGTTACTATTTGTCTGCTTTTTTTGTGGTAGTTTATTGAAATGTTGTGAATTAACTCTAAAGTCGTATTTGTTGTAAAAGCAAGGTTATGTATTAAATTTAGAATATTACCTAAATGAACTTTTAATCAATATTTGGATTCGTATTTATGAGAGTTAATCAAGCTTTTCTAGTAATTCTAAGGCTTCATTATATCTAAAATTAGAGTTGCTTTCTGTTATTTTTTTTAATGAAATTATAGCGCTTGCTCTATCATTCATTTTTAAAAAGGTAAGTACCTTAAACCACCGCCCTCTACTATGATCAATATGATTAGAAATGATCATCTTATCAAAATCTGAAATAGCATAATCAAAATGATTTGTCATCATATTAGAAGCCCCTCTGAAGATAAAAACATTAGGATCGGGGTTTTCTGTTTCATCAATATATGTGGTAAATAATTGGGTAGCCTTTTTATAATCTTTATCAAGAAAAGCCATTTCTCCATCTTTTAGTGTCGAAACAACGCCATCTCTTTTCATAAAAGTGGGTAAGTCGTTTTGGTTATAAAATTCAGCATATAGTTGCTGTGAGTTGCTTTCGTTAAAGAAAAAGAAACTGCTTATTAGTGCAATAAAAGCTGCTATTGAAGCTGCTATAAGGAAGTTATTTTTCTTTGATAGTTTTGGAATAGTTTTTCTATTTTCAATTTCTAATATCTTAGCTTTAAATTGTTTTGCTTCATCACTTTTTATAAATGCACGTGTTTTATTGACAAAATCATTATTTGGAATTGTAGAAGAGAATTCCTCGTCAGATAAATAATGGTTCATCTCTTTTGACAACTCCACCTCTTTACGTAACAAATCATCATTTGACATCTGTTCTTCAAATATGGCCAGTTCCTCAGAAGACATTTGCTTCATGAGGTATTGATCTATTTTCTTAAGTTGGTCATCATTCATTCTGAACGTAAATTTTTATAAAGAGGACTTGCCATAATGAGATCTCTTAGTCGTTTCTTACATTTATAAACCTGTTGAGAAGCAACACTTTCTGAAGCGTACGAGTATTTTTCTATAATATTTACATACGATTCTTTGTTAAAGTAATCCTTTAATAGTTTTGAGCATTTATCAGATATTTTTAACATCATTTCTTCAAACAATTCTAAACGTTCCTGATCTAGAATAGATTTAAGATGACTGTCTTCCACATATTTACGTTCCGAAAAGTCTATATTTCTCACCTCTTTTTTTCGACTATTTAATTCTTTGTACCAAAGATTTCTACAAACTACATATATATAACCACTCAAAGAATTTTTAATATCAACACCTTTTACTTTTGCTCTCACCATAACTTGAAATAATGCATCCTGAAATATCTCTTTAGCATCGCTTTCTGATCCTTTATTGTTTATAATGAAAGCTATAACTTTAGGAAGAACCGTGTCATATAGCTTAGCAATTGAAGCGTTATCTCCATTAATGAAAGCTTCAAGTTTAAGTGGAGTATTTTTTTTCTTCATAAAAATCTTCCGTAGAAAAGGGTGAGATTCACAAACAAATATAACTTATATATATAGAATTGATTTTCTATATATTAAAACTTATATTTAAATATTAAATTTCAGTTAGACTTATGAAAACAAAGCTTTTATCATCACTATTTTTAATAATCTTATTAATTGGATGCAGTACGGAAGAGGCAAATAACTTAGAAGATATTCAAAACCTTGAACAATCCAATTTTCGACTCTATGAAGAAGAAAATATCCCAATACCAGAATCTTATCTTATTGAGGTAGAATACTCAGAAAGGGTAGATGTTGATAATATTCCAGCGATAAGAGCGTCATTTCTAGGAATTATGTACAGTAACTGTTCTATACCAACTATGAGTATACGTCAAAATGAAGATCCATATACTGATTTTTGGTTAATTACCTTTCTGCCTTATGGATGTCTTCCAGATGAAGATAGTGAAGACCTTAATACAACGATAACAAATGACCCTCGTATTAGAATAGTTACAAATGAAGGTTAATTATTTGAATTGAAAAATAATAAAATTCTTTAGCGAGATGAAAATAACACAAGATCGTCCATGAAATTAAGTAAAAAAACTTCGTGGGTGATCTTCTTTTTTTGTGCTTTTCTTCAAGCGCAACAACAACATAAATTATCATCTCTACTTCGCTCAAAATCTTCAATTGAAGATATTATGACCCGCGCTGAGGTATTACTATCGCAACTTGAAAAGGATGGTTATGACTCTATTTCTTATTTGTCTCATGAGTATGCCTATTGGTTATTCGATCAAAGAAAAGTTAAAGGTGCCATTGTATTTGAAAATAAAGCCATAGAATTTGCTAGTTTAAAATCTCCAATGGACACCCTTTTTCTACAAATGAGTGCCCTAGATTTAGGATTTTATTACAATCAAAATAAACAATATAACAACAGTATTGCTGTGTTACAAAAAGCACAGCTGTTAAATAGTAATAACCTGTTGGATGTCCATATCTATGATCAATTAGCAAGCTCCACCAGAGGTATAAAAGATTATTATAAAGCACTTGAATATTATGATCTTAATATTCAATTTTTAAAAGAAGATCCTACTCAAATGGAACTTTTGATGAAAACATATATAAATGGAGCAGATGTATGTACCCGTATAGGAACAGAACCTTATTATCGAAGAGGGATTCAACTCGCTTTAAAAGCTGATTCTATAGCGCAAGAGATTCCCACTCATCTCAGTACTAAGTATTCGATACAATTAAACCTTGGGAAATTGTACAATCAAATTGAAATTTTGGATATCCCAATGTCACGTACTCATTATATAAAAGCTATTGAGATTGCCAAAGAAATGAAAAGCCCATCAAAAATACGAGATATATATATCCAGTTAGGAAATCTTTATAATACAACAAATTATAAGATTTCGACCACCTACTTTAATCAGGCCTTAGAAATATCAAAGTCAATTGCAGTTGATAGTTTCAAGTTGTATCAAACTAACATGAATCTAGGAGCCGTAAATGCCTATAATAACAAGTACAATGAAGGCCTTGAGTATGGTCATCGAGGTTTAGCATATTTAACAGGGAATTCGTTTAAAGATCCAACAGAAATTGACTTAGAATTTTTAATTCAATCTAAAAATAAAACATCTTTGCTTTTGGCCCTACCAACATTGGCAGAAACATACTTAAAGCAGTATGAAACCACGTTAGATCCTAAATCTCTTGATATGTGTATTTCCTATATGGAATTAGCAGACAGAATAATTGATTTAGTGCAATTGAACAGTAGTCACTTTAAATCCAGATTATTCTGGCGAGAGTTAAGTACAGATATATACGGTAAGGCTATACGAGCTTGCTTTCTTCGAAAAGACAAAGAAAAGGCATTTTACTTTATGGAGAAAAATAAAGCTCTTTTACTTCAACAAGACATTGCAACTCAAAACTTTAAAAATTCATTAGATATTCCTACTCGATTCTTGAACGAAGAACAGCAATTGAAAGAAGATATTTTCAAAATAGACTTCCAAATCAAAAATGATTCAAAGTTTGCTAAAATCAAAACGAACGTATTAAAAAAAGAACGAATAGAGAAAGAGCTAAAACTTTCCATACTTCAAGACAGTATGAAACTTGGGAAAGATAGAATCAATTTAGAGCAAAATATAATTTCACTTGCAGAAACTCAAAATAGATTAAAAGAGAATGAAGTGATTATAGAGTATCATATTTCTATAGACAATGGTTTTGGAGTGTATAGCAATAATGAAAAGGGCTATGTGATGGTTATAACAACCAATAAAGTTGATTTTATAGAAATTTCTCATACCTCTGAACTAAAAAAAGATGTTATCCATTTAGTTGAACGTTTCCGTACACCTTTCAATGAACCTCAAAACATAATTGATTATAATCAGTTGTCGAATGCTGTATATCTTAAATTATTTCCAACAGAAGAAATACGTCAACTCATCAAAGACAAGCAGATTAGAATTATTCCTGATAGTTACCTATCTCTATTACCTTTTGAAGCCTTATCAATCACAAGTAAAAAAACAAATTAGCTTATAAAAGAAACCCAAAGAAGTTACTGGTATGCTACCTCCTTGTTACAGAATATTAAAAAAAGGAAAACGGCAAAAACATCTTTCTTAGCCTTTGCACCGCAAAATTTCAATGATAAAACGCTAAGCCCTCTTGTCAATAGTAACAATGAAGTAAGAACTCTAGAAAAGTACTATAATGGAACCTCTTTTATTAATGAGAAAGCTACCAAAGAAACATTTCTGAAAAATCTAGGACAAGCTTCCATAATTCATTTAGCTACTCATGCAGATGCTCAAGATTCTATCACTCCATGGATTGCATTTTATAATGAAAAATTACTCTTGGAAGAGTTGTATTTTACAAAGAACAATGCTAACCTTGTCTTCTTAAGTGGATGCAATACAACCATCGGTAAGCAAGAAGTAGGGGAAGGGATCATTAGTTTAGCTCGTGGTTTTTTTTACTCAGGATCTCAAAGTGTAATTTCTAGCTTATGGAGTATAGGAGATCGATCTACTTCAGAAATAGTAGAAAGCTTCTATGAGAACTTGGACAATGGACAAACAAAGTCAATGGCATTACATAATGCAAAACTCTCCTATATAAATAATCATACAGGTTCATATATATCTCCTCATTATTGGGCTTCATTTATTTTACTTGGTGAGGATGATACGGTACAAAACTCCTCGTTCAACTGGTGGATACTGTTTTCCGTATGTGTATTGATTTCATTTACTATTTATCTTAGACGTTTTTTTGTAAAATCACGCTCTTAGTTTTACTTTCTTTCTTGGTGCATTATTCAACTATATATAATTGTTTTTGCTTGTAACTAATTATAAGTGAGTATGTTGTGGTTTTTCTTCTAAAATTTAGCATTAAAATAGGTGATATACCTTCCTTTTAATAACGTATTAGTGAAAGGTTCTGTACAAAAAGTTTTTTATAAAACTATAGGGAATAATGAGACAGGACTAAAATATATTATTGAACCTCAATAATCAATACAAAAAGAGCCTAGTGATAACAAGACTCTAGAACAATAATCCTCTCGAGAAGGGCAGACACAAACTATGAGTGTCTTTAAATGTTCATGGCAAACTTAATTTATTATTATTTTAATTATGAAAAATTTGCAAAATTTAAAAGGTGCGAAAGCACTAAACAAAAAAGAACAACAAAACATTAATGGAGGAGCAATGCATTGTGGTAGTGGTAGTGCAACTTGTACTGCTCACGCTGATTGTTGTGGATTATGTATGATTCCGGTTGGGCAAACTAGTGGAACTTGTCGTAACCTTATTTATTAAAACAGCTACATCCAGGCGGATATTATACTATAATTATCCGTCTGGATTAGACCTTGTTGCAGAGATATCTCTATGGTGATTTTAATATATACTATTCTGTACAAGGTAAAAAGGTTATAGTGATATGCCTGCAAAAGTATGTAACGATACATAGTGAAACAAAAAAGAGAAGTTCCATTTTGGAACTCTTTTTTTACTTAAGTAATTCCTCCTATTAGTTCAGACTCGAACAAGGTATATTATATTTTTAATGATATAAATAATTTTTGAGACCTTCTTAAATATTGAATGTTGTTTTTATTAATGTTTTCTTTTTCTATAACGTCTTAAAAATTTACTCTAAAAACTAGATTTGGTGTTATTCCCAGTGAAAACTTATTGAGTTCTCTTAATTCTGCCTGTGTGATATTATTATCATCTACGGTTTCTACAGTAGAGAAACTCTTGTCTAGTAAATTTCTTTTACTGTATACATTCAATATAGAAAACCCTAATTTCCCATCTAGAGCATTCTCTTTTTTGGAAAATTTAAAATTGTATAATACAGAAAAATCTAATCTGTGGTAATCAGGAAGCGTATTTGCATTCACAGTATCATAATCAATGACAAACTCGCCTTCATCATCCGTTCGTATTCCTAATGCATTTGTAAACGGAATGCCTGTTCTGTATTTCCATCCTAACGAGAATTGGAGTTTATTCCATGTGTATAAATGTGACCAAGTAAAAGAATGAGTAATATCATTATTTCCTCTAAAAGATCTCCCCTGATTCAAATCATCAAAAGTAAAATCAGTATCAGAATAGGTATATCCTAACCAAGTTGTGTACTTACGAATCTTCTTTTTCAATAAAATATCAATCCCAGTGATTTCGCTATTCCCTTCAGAAAAACTCTCTGATGTAGATTGGAATCCACGTGTTAATGACGTAAAACCATCTATATTTTTATAGTAGAAATCTACATCAATATTCCACCCGTTTTTACTATATAAAAACCCAACAGAAAGCTGATCACTTTTTAATACGGGTAATCCATCTTCATCTGACAATGCCCATACTTGATTTTCTAATCCAAAATCTAAGGTTGTAAATTCAATAATTTGACTAATAGCTTGATTTCTAATTTCGGCAGATCCTTTTAGTCTAAAATGATCTCCAAAAATACGCTCTGCATAAATTCTAGGTTCAATAAAAACATCGCTTAATGCACTATAATAATTTGCTCTAACACCAATGTCAAGATACCAACGTTTAGACTTTTTGTAATTTAAACCACTATAGATAGTATGTGTAGGTCCTTTTTTGTTATCTCGTGCTGTAAAATCATTGTCTTGTAGTAAAAATGTAACTTGATTTGAAAAAAACTGATATCCATTTGATAAAGTAATAGCATTATTTATAATTAAATCAGAATGAAAATTTAAGCCAAACTCCTTGATGTTGTTTTCTTTTGTAATCACAAGCGTTTCTTCTAAAAAAGGATTGCTACCATTGTAAACAAAATCATATTCAGAATAATACAATGTTGTGTTTGAAGAAAAAGCAGGATTCCATATTCTACCCCAATGTGAAGTAATTCCAATATTTTCAATATTTAACTTATCACTAGATCCTTCATCAAACCCTTGAACATTAAAAGAATAATCTAAATTGTTTTTTGTGTATAGGCTAGAGATTGAGATTTTATCTTTTTCTGAAAGATGACTTATAAGTTTTAAGGTAGCATCTGTAAAATAAAAACGACCATCATCTTCAGAAAAATTAGGATCAAAGGTGTTTTGATTTTCATTAAGACTCGTGTTTTGAAAAACACGTTGTACAAATCTTCCAAAAGTAGGTGTAGGTATAATATCGGTTATAGATCTTCTTGTAGAAAATAGGATGCCTGTTTTTTTTGATAAGGGTATTTTTAAAAAAGCATCTACATGCGTCATATTGATACCTAATCCGCCTTCAATCTTTTTTGGAATCTTCTTATCAGTACTAATATCTATAATGCCAGAAATTCGATCGCCGTATTTGGGTTTGGCTCCACTTCGATATATTTTTACATTATCTGTTATATATGGGTTAAATGCAGATAATAATCCAAAAAAGTGATCGGAGTTATATAGTTTTATACCATCCCATAAAATTAAGTTTTGATCTGGGGAGCCACCTCGTATATACAAACCAGAAGCAGTTTCAGAGGGGCTTTCTATACCTGGGAGTAATTGGATTCCTTGTAAAATATCTGGTTCTGCAAGTCCAGAAAGAATATCTTGTTTATTAGGGTTCATTTTTACAGATCCATCTTTAGTTTTTA
>CAKZKZ010000678.1 GCA_937124495.1 uncultured Dokdonia sp.
GCATATTTAGTAGCCAGTTCAAGAGTTGAAAAGGATAAGCTTAAAGTATTTGATTATTTAATCGATTATTATAAAAATTTAAATAGGCCCTTTAAAGTGATTATGTTAAAGAACCGAAGGTATTTATTTCGTAAAAAATCTGTTAGTTTAAGATTATTTTTTGATTTTCAGCGTTTTGTATATTTTTTTAAGCTTATCTATTTTATTCCAATAATTTTAAAAAAATATTATTCACTGCGGTTAAATGTAAAAAAAGAACAATTGTATTACGATAATGTAAAATTAAAAAATGAAATTTAGTTTTACATATATAGCACCTATTGTATTCCTACAATGCTATCTTGTTTTAACATTAATAGTTTTTCAATTTGGTCCTATTAATTATAAAGTTAAAGATCCTCATGTATTCTGGATGTTAATACTTTCTTATCATTTATGCTTTTTACTTGGGTATATTGTTGCGTATAAAATTAAAAAACCAAAAATAATAATAAAGTCAGTCCAACTTGCATACAATACAGAGATTAAACTTTTTTATTTTGTTCTTACATTATCAATTATTAGTTCTTTAATTAGTTTTAAAGGTATTGGTTCAATTAAGGACTTAATAAACCCATTATTTTGGATTGAATCAGCTTTCAAGGGTGTACTTTTTCCTGGAGATGCGTACAATGAAAAAATGTCACGTGTTTTAGCAAATGACGGGGGCAATAAAATTCTTAATATTTTTCTTTTTTTTATCGCGTTTTCTAAAATTTTAATTGTTCCTTTTATTATATTTTTTTGGTCAAGGAGTACTAGTGTAATTAAAGTTTTAGCATTGTTTGTTACACTCCTTCCATTACTTTCATCTTTGTCAAATGGTACTAATAAAGGTGTTTTTGACTTTGTTATTTTATATTCATCTTCTTTGGTTGTTTATTTCTTATATAATAAAAAGAACTTTAATCGTTATATGCTCGCTTCAAGAAGGTTCTTTTTGATTACAATTATTGCTTCTTTTTTTGGGGCTTTAAGTTTTTTTAGCACAGCAATGGGCTCTAGAGGTGGAAGCTTAAGATATATTCAAGATCAGGATCCTTTGGGCAATATTACCATATTACAGAGTACAGTAGATAAAAGTAACAAGAGTACATTTTATTATACTTATGTTTGGTTAAGCTCATATATTGTTCAAGGTTATTATGGATTTTCACTAGCTATAGAAAAAGATTTTAACACAACTTATGGTGTTGGTAACTCAGTTTTTATTAGAAGAAATGTTGAGGGTTTATTAGGAATTGATTTAAATAAAAAAACCTTTCAAAACAAAATTGACGATTGGTGGGGGGAAAATAGTCAGTGGCATTCTTTTTATAGTTATATGGCTAATGATTTCCATTTTATAGGAGTTGGAGTTGTTTGCTTTATTCTATCGTTTATCATGGGTAATATTTGGTTTAGTTTTCTTGATACTGGAAATTTATATGCAGGAGCGATGATGTCTATTTTTGCCATTATGATTGTTTTTATTCCAGCAAATAATCAGATTTTTGGTTTTTTAGATGGTATATCAGCGTTTTTTTGGGTATTTATGTGTTGGTTTTTTTCCTTAAAAAAATAATAAGTTGTTCAATAAATAAAAGTTAAATAAAATGTTAGAAAATAAAATTCTTTTAATTACTGGTGGAACGGGGTCATTTGGTAATGCTGTTCTAAACAGATTTTTAAATACGGATCATTTTAAAGAAATTCGTATTTTTTCTAGGGACGAAAAAAAACAGGAGGATCAGAGGATAAGATTATCAAACCCTAAGGTTAAATTCTACATAGGTGACGTTAGAGATCCTTTATCGGTAGAAACTGCTGTTAGAGGTGTTGATTATATTTTTCATGCTGCAGCATTAAAACAGGTCCCATCATGTGAGTTTTTCCCTATCGAGGCAGTTAAAACAAATGTATTAGGCACCGAAAATGTCTTAGAATCCGCAATAAGAAATAATGTAAAAAAAGTCGTTGTATTAAGCACCGATAAAGCGGTGTATCCAATTAATGCAATGGGGATTTCCAAAGCAATGATGGAAAAAGTTTTAGTTGCAAAATCTAGAAATGCTTTAAATACTGTTATTACTGGTACACGTTATGGGAATGTTATGGCCTCTCGAGGTTCCGTTATACCTCTATTTGTAGATTTAATAAAATCAAATAAAGATTTAACACTTACAGATCCTACTATGACAAGATTCATGATGACATTAGATGATGCTGTTGATTTAGTTTTATTTGCATTTGAAAATGCAGAACCTGGAGATATATTTGTGCAAAAAGCACCAGGAGCTACAATCGAAACCTTGTCAAAAGCTTTATTAGAATTGTATCAAAGTAATAATAAGTTAAAGGTTATTGGAACAAGACATGGTGAAAAACTATATGAGTCTTTATTGACAAAAGAGGAAAAGTTAAAAGCAATTGATCTTGGTAATTATTATCGAATTCCATCTGATAATAGAGATTTAAATTACTCAAATTATATTTCTGAAGGAGAAGATAGCACTAATGATATTGAGGACTATAATTCACATAATACAGAACGATTGGATATTATAGGAATGAAAAAACTATTACTCAAACTAGATTTCGTTAAAAAAGATATAAGTGAATAAACTATCACCATTTATTATTTCCGGTAAAAAACATACAGATGAACGTGGGGAACTCCAATTCTATAATGATTTTGATATGTCTCAAATAAAGCGTATTTATTTTACTACTCATCTAGATACAGAGGTGATTCGTGCTTGGCAAGGACACACAATTCAAAGTCGTTGGTTTTGTTCAGTGGAAGGTAGTTTTGTCGTAAAATTAATTAAAATTGATAATTGGGTAAAACCCTCAGACGATTTAAAAGTACTTGAATATACATTAACTGCGGAAAAACAAGAAATATTATACATCCCGAAAGGATATGTAAATGGTTTTAAAGCGTTAAAAATTAATTCTAAATTAATGATCATGTCGAACTTTGGTTTTAGTGAAATAGAAAACGATGAAATAAGATTTGATAAAAATAAATGGTCTAAATGGGACAATTAATTAGAGTAGGGATTACAGGTCAAGGAGGATTTATGGGGAGTCATCTCTATAATTTTTTAGGCACAAAATTAGAGCAAATTAAACGAATTGATTTTAAAAGGAATTATTTTGAAGATGAATCTAAACTACATAATTTCGTAAAATCATGTGATGTTATCGTACATATTGCCGCAATAAATCGACACGAAGATGAGCAGGTAATATACAATACCAATATTGATTTAGTAAAAAAAATAATCAACGCATGTGAAGCAACAAAATCAACTCCAAAAATTATTTTTTCATCTTCAACACAAGAAGAAAAAGATAATTTATACGGTAAATCAAAACGGGACGGTAGAAAATATTTTGAAGCTTGGGCGACTAATAATAATGGACAAGTTACTTCATTTGTTATTCCAAATGTATTTGGCCCCTTTGGAAAACCATTCTATAACTCTTTCATTGCTACATTTTCACACCAAATTATACAAGGAGATGAACCAAAAGTTGTCAATGATAGTGCCGTTAACTTAATTTATGTTAACGAACTATCAGAAGTTTTTTATAGTGAAATTGTAAGAAAAGATTCAGAAAATATAGAATCACATATTATTCCACACTCCTCATCACATAAAGTATCTGAAATTTTAAGATTATTAAAAGAATTTAAAAACAAATACATAGATAACGCTCAAGTTCCGAATGTAAACTTAGGTTCTTTTGAATTAGATTTATTCAATACGTTTACTAGTTTTATACCAAGAGATTATTTTCCAAGAAAATTTACTAAACATTCGGATAATCGTGGTGCATTTGTAGAAATCATGCGTGCAGGTTCACCAGGTCAAACATCTTATTCGATAACGGTTCCAGGAATTACAAGAGGTAATCATTATCACACTCGAAAAATTGAACGTTTTGCTGTAATAAGTGGAAAAGCATTAATTCAGATTCGTAAAATTGATTCTGACGAAGTTTTTGAATATCGATTAGATGGCACAGAGCCAGCTTATATTGACATGCCAATTTGGTACACACACAATATAATGAATATAGGAGATACAGATTTAATAACATTATTTTGGATAAATGAGCCATATAACCCAGAAGACGCAGACACTTATTTTGTTAGGGTTTAAGTATTAAAAACTATGAAAAAACTAAAAGTATTAACAGTAGTAGGAACACGACCAGAAATTATTCGACTATCATGCACATTAATTGCACTAGATAAAAGTGAAGCAATAGACCATATTTTAGTGCATACAGGTCAAAATTATGATTACGAACTAAACGAAATATTCTTTGATGATTTAGGACTTAAAAAACCAGACTATTTTCTGGAAGCAGCGGGAAAAAATGCAACGGAAACAATTGGAAAAATTCTGATTAAAATTGATCCAATTTTAGAAAAAGAAAATCCAGATGCTTTCTTAGTATTAGGAGATACAAACTCTTGTTTATGTGCAATTCCTGCAAAAAAACGTAAAATTCCTGTATTCCACATGGAAGCTGGAAATCGCTGTTTTGATCAGCGTGTCCCTGAAGAAACTAATCGTAAAATTGTTGATCACGTCTCAGATATAAATCTCACATACAGTAGTATTGCTCGTGAATATTTATTAAGAGAAGGATTATCTCCCGATAGAGTTATTAAGACTGGAAGTCCAATGTATGAGGTGTTACAAAAGTTTCTGCCAAAAATTGAAGCTTCAGCAGTATTAAAGGATTTAGGATTAGAGAAAAATAAATTTTTCGTGGTATCATCCCATAGAGAAGAAAATATAAGTAATCCTAAAAACTTTAAAGGATTAATAGATTCTTTAAATCAAATAGCAGAAAAATATGATTATCCAATAATAGTTTCCACGCATCCAAGAACTAGAAATATGTTGAATGTTAAAGAAATGAAAACTCATAAAAATATTCAATTCCTAAAACCACTTGGTTTTTCAGATTATAACGCTTTACAAATGCACTCGTTCGCTGTTTTATCAGATTCAGGGACTATTTCAGAAGAATCTTCTATTTTAAACTTCCCAGCACTTAATATTAGAGATGCTACTGAGCGCCCTGGAGCAATGGAAGAAGCTTCAGTAATGATGGTTGGATTGAATCCTGAGCGTATTATTCAAGGTTTAACAGTTTTAACTACACAAGGAAGAGGTGTAAGTAGAAATTTTAGAGAAGTCTACGATTATTCTATGCCAAACGTTAGTGATAAAATAGTAAGAATTATCCTTTCTTATACTGATTATATAAATAGAGTTGTATGGAGTAAAAATCTATAATTAAGTTTATTATAACTAAAATGAAGTTTTTAATAGTTTCGCAATATTTTTGGCCTGAAGAGTTTAGAATAAATGATCTGGCTTTGGAGTTAGTAAAAAAAGGTCATGAAGTGCATGTAATCACAGGGAACCCAAATTACCCGAAGGGAGATTTTATTAAAGGATACGGCTTTAAATATTTAACTGAAACTCATCGTGGTGTTAAAGTCTT